>JAPHSZ010000067.1 GCA_026196545.1 Gammaproteobacteria bacterium | reverse complement strand
AGTGCTGTAGGTTGGGTAGAGGAACGAAACCCAACATGGGTTAAAGATAAAAATACAATATGACTTTTTAGTTTTTAATGTTGGTTTTCATGAAAAACATTCAACCCAACCTACCGTGCTAATTCTCGAGTCAACACCAACATATATATCCTTTAGCACCTATGAAGCCACACAAAAAACAGTTAATCATCTTTTTCTTCATTCACAGAATCAGTCTGCAATGAATGTTCAGACAAATACACGCTTTCACTATCAGGCTCAGTATTTGCTTTTGAGCTATTAATATTTGCACCCAAAGCTAAAACATCAGAACCTCCATTATACGCGTCAAAATCTTCATCATCCTCAGCCTGATCACATGGTGAAACCATTTTAGGAGCTGCCACCTCCCATTTAGTTAGATGCTGAACTACCCCCCGATAATAATCCTTAAGCATAGCCTCGATTATATCAACGAATTTTCTTGGCGAGGAGAACTGCTTGCCAAAGTCTTTTACATAAACAACCCTAAACTCGCGAATCACCCTTCCTTTTAATCGCTCACTTGCCGTATCAATTTCAGAAATCGAAAATTTTTCACTAATATGGCTATTTCTTACCAAAACTTCCAAATATATATTATTTTCAAGCCTATCAAATAGACTATCATTTCTCTTTGAGCATACAGATAACTGCCTTTTTATCCATCCAATCTGGCCTTTGGTTGTTTTATCATTCGGTGCCTTCAATGAAACCATCATTTCAACAGTTCTATTATCAAATAGCGCAGATACCCTTATATCAGAAACAGCACCACGGATTCTTAACACAGAGTGCAGCTTCTCATTCTCGACTAGAAATTTACAATCATCCTTCAACCTTACTTCGAGTTTACCTTTGTACTTAGCTTCACCAGAACTAACCAGAACACCTAATTCACGACTAAGAACCAACGACATATCGCGCTCTTGTTGTTGCCAGCTCAGAACGGCATCATTAACATTCTCATCAGACGCTTTTAACTTGGCTCGAGCAACAACCTTCTCAACAACATCAACCCACCCAGCTTTCATCTGAGTTACACCAAACACACCAGACTTATCCCATTCTAAATAATTTACAACCTCTTTCATCAAGGCAATCTGATCTTTATCTTCTATTTTTGGCTCTTTCTTAAAAAGCAATACGTGGGCTATCGTTAATAAATATGTCCATGAAAAATGATGTCTATCAACGCTCTTAATGTTTTTGGCATTTATAGGGGACTGTGTGGAATCAGAAACAAACTGGTTAGATATAGTAATAAACTTAGGTATTGAATATGCTTTTGCTATTTGTTGATAACGCTCTATTTGATCTTTCTCTAATTCACTTTTCTTATTTTTAACCTCTACTATCGCAGCATCACGAATAACTCCTGACTTTACTATTAAAATAAGCCCGTCAATTCTCGCCCCCCTGTACTCGTCGAACTCTACTTCCGTATAACAATACACAGCACCACCTGTTAGCATCTTTGCTTCGGAAAATACGGCCTGCCTAAATTCTTTAATCAGTTTTAATGATGACAGTAAAACTGAAGTTAGCGCCATTTCATCACCCAGCTTATATACTGGTATCAATCTAGGCCTTCTCAAAAATATTCTTTTATTAGTAGCAAGCTCATTGAATTCAGACTTTTTCATTCCTATCAATTTGCCTATCTTTTTTTGCGTAAATTCAGCCATTTCTTCCCTCTTTCTATTTATACCAATATCAATTCAGTACTAATCACACCATCCCAAACGCTTACCACCATAAACAACGCAAAACAACGGGTCAGGTCTTGCCTTTTGCCCTTCAAAAACAAAAGCTGGATTCCGGCTCTAAAACATACCGGAATGACAACGTTGGTGGATCAAGGGATCAAACTCCTTGATTTCTCTCGATCAGAGATTTTTCAGATGTATCCAACTCCGCACCCTCCCCAACAACCCTGTGCTTTTTTGATATAAAACTAGTTTTTACTTGATAACCCTAACCAGCGCAAGCTTTTCTTTGTTTTCCCTTTTGCCCTTACACCCCCCCCCTGGATTCCGGCTCAAAAGCATACCGGAATGACGACGTTGGTGTTTTGTAGCACTGTAGGTACCATTACGCTACGCTAATCGTGCCTACGCTGCAATCAAAACAGCCTGGTGACACCCAGCATCCTACAAATGTTTTCCCTACCTATACTTACTATCCCACAATTTAAACAAGCAAGGTAGCCCGAATAAAGTCTGCGTAATCCGGGGAATTTCAGAATGACTTTTGCCAGCGTTCCGGCATTTGCCCATCATCCTGCTGCTGATATCGTCGACCCTGAAATCTACGAGATGATTGACGCAAATGTAGCTAACACACCCCATGCCGATCTGGTACTTGATGATATGGGTAGTGATATGGATAGCGTAGATGCTGCCACGGAAGCAGTGGAAGAAATAGGCTCAATGGCAAGCGAAGATAACCGACCAATAACAGTGACTGCTACAGATGCCGTAATCGAAATTGAAGACGCAGTTGATACTATTAGCCTGTACGGCGATGTAACCAGTGCATTAGCTGAATAATGATCTACAATTAACTCAACCATCAACTTTGGTCAAAAATCCAACGTTGAAGAAGGGGCAACTGATCGTTGCCCCTTCGCTTTTTACGACTGAGAAAAAATTTTAAATCAGGCTATTTATAGCCGCATTCAACGTCGCACTCGGGCGCATGACTTCTGAAGTTACTTCTTTATTAGGACGATAGTAACCACCGATATCAGCAGGCTTGCCCTGAACTGCATTCAGCTCTTCAACAATCTTTGCTTCGTTGTCGCTCAACTGCTGAGCAACAGGTGTGAATATCGCTTTCAGCTCCGCATCATCATCCTGTGCTGCCAGCGCCTGCGCCCAGTACAGGCCAAGATAGAAGTGGCTGCCACGGGTATCGAGTTCGCCGGTTTTGCGTGAGGGTGATTTGTTGTTATTGAGGAACATGCTGTTGGCCTTATCCAGAGCAGCCGCAAGTACTTTCGCTTTATTGCTTTGGGTTTTCTGTGCCAGGTCTTCCAGTGAGACTGCCAGTGCTAAAAATTCACCCAGTGAATCCCAGCGCAAATGGTTTTCTTCAACCACCTGTTCAACCATCTTGGGCGCTGAACCACCGGCGCCAGTTTCAAACAGGCCGCCACCCGCGAGCAGTGGCACGATCGACAGCATTTTTGCGCTGGTACCCAGTTCCAGGATCGGGAATAAATCTGTTAGATAATCACGCAGCACATTACCGGTCACAGAGATGGTGTTCTCGCCGGCCTTGACGCGTTCCAGTGTGTAGTTGATCGCATCCACCGGTGACATAATTTTTATTTCCAGCCCATCAGTGTCATGGTCTTTCAGATAGGTTTCTGCTTTGGCAATTAAATTGGCATCGTGCGCACGGTTTTTATCCAGCCAGAAAATCGCAGGCTGGCCGGTGGCTCTGGCACGGTTCACGGCCAGCTTTACCCAGTCCTGAATTGGCAGGTCCTTGGTCTGGCACATGCGCCAGATATCACCCTGCTCTACTTTATGCTCCATTAAGGTATTACCCGCCGCATCAGTTACAGTGACCGCGCCGTTGGCAGGAATTTCAAAGGTCTTGTCGTGCGAACCATACTCTTCGGCTTTCTGCGCCATCAGGCCGACATTGCTGACATTGCCCATGGTGGTGACATCAAAGGCGCCATTCTTTTTGCAAAAGTCGAACACCGCCTGATAAATGCCAGCGTAGTTGCGATCCGGGATCATCGCCTTGGTATCGTGCAGCTTGCCGTCTGTGCCCCACATCTTGCCGGACGAGCGCAGTGCTGCTGGCATGGATGCATCGACAATCACATCACTCGGCACGTGCAGGTTGGTAATGCCTTTGTCTGAATTGACCATCGCCAGTTCCGGGCGCGTCTGATAGACAGCCTGGATATCATCTTCAATTTCCTTGCGCTGGTCATCCGGCAGGCTGGCAATTTTTGCGTAGACATCACCCAGACCATTGCGCGTATCCACACCCAACTTTTCAAACGTCGCCTGGTGTTTGGCAAAAACATCTTTGTAATAAACGTTGACGGCATGGCCGAACATGATCGGGTCAGAGACCTTCATCATGGTGGCTTTAAGGTGCAGGGAAAGCAGCACACCCTGCGCTTTGGCATCCTGCATGGCCTGTTCAAAGAAAGCACAGAGTGCCTTTTTGCTCATGCGGGTTGCATCGATCACTTCACCTTCGAGCACGGGTGTTTTCGCTTTCAACACACTGGTTGCACCATCATCCGCAGTGAATGTGATTTTTACATCACCCGCCTTTTCGATCACGACTGATTGCTCACTGGAATAAAAATCACCATCAGCCATCGAGGCCACGTGTGATTTGGAATCGGCTGACCACTCACCCATGGAATGCGGGTGCTTCTGCGCATATTCCTTAACTGGGCCAGCCACGCGCCGATCTGAATTGCCTTCACGCAATACCGGATTTACCGCGCTGCCAAGCACCTTGGCATAGCGTGCCTTAATTGCCTGCTCTGCCTCATTGGCCGGTTCTTCAGGGTAATCAGGAATGTCATAGCCCAGGGCCTGTAGTTCTTTAATAGCGCTATGCAGCTGTGGAACCGAGGCACTGATATTCGGCAATTTAATGATGTTAGCCTCAGGGGTTTTCGCCAGCTCTCCCAGCTCTGCCAGTGCATCACTCTGCTTCTGTTCATCGCGTAGATTATCCGGAAAATTGGCAATAATACGCCCGGACAGAGAGATATCGCGCGTTTCGACTTCAATACCCGCCGCCCTGGTATAAGCCTGCACGATGGGCAAAAATGAATGAGTAGCTAAAGCCGGGGCTTCATCGGTCTCGGTATAGATGATTTTTGAACTTGGCATTGTCAGTATCTCTAATGATTATTCTTTTTAATTGGGCTGTGCATTATATCAGAATGGCGCTCGATTCATGGTCAATGGCCTTATTCACCGTAAAAATCCGCTATCATATTCCTATGACAGGCCGGGTTAATATACAGTTTTACCACAAACTCAATGATTTCCTGCTACCAGAACAGCGCGGATACCACATTGCTCATGAGTTAAAACAGCCAAGATCGGT
>JAPHSZ010000087.1 GCA_026196545.1 Gammaproteobacteria bacterium | reverse complement strand
CAGGGCCACCACCATGGCACCCCCGGCCGGGTTGTGGCCGATATAACGTTTCGGGTGGCAAGCCGCCATATCTTTTAAATAAGCCAACACCACGCGCGGTGGACGCACAAAATCATTAAACAGAGCGTGACGAGAACCAATAAAACCCCAAAACAACCGAAAAACAACAAGACCCAAAATCGTGTAACCCGCCAGGACATGAATATCCAGCCAGTCTTCTTCAGTCAGGTAAGCAATAAAAAAGGTACTGGCCAACGACCAGTGAAAAATGCGCACCGGTAAATCCCAGACTTTAATTTGATTTGTATCGTTCATAGTCATCTCCAGCTATGTTCGGAATAACTGTACAAAACGGGGATGAAATGAAACTGAAAATAGAAATATTAGATTATTGATTAAATCCAACAATAAAATCTAACAGAATATGCGCAGATAACGGGCACTGTGCTGACAAAATTTGCCAGCCTGTCTTTTTGGGCTTGCAGTCACATCTGGCTAGCGATTATTCATTTGGCAATAAGGCATTGCGCAGATCATAAACAATGCGGTGCGTATTGTGGCAACGTGCACACACGCTAACACCTATCTCACCCATTAATTTCTGGCTGTCTTTTACCTTTCCTTTTTTGATATTGGCCTGCAGTGACTCAAGCCGCTGCTGGGTCTCCTTTCCTAATATGCGCTCACGCGGGTGCGGGTCATTTTTATGGCAGCTATTACAGCTTTCACCCAGCAGCTCCAGATAGGTGGCAAGGCTCTGACTGGCTTTTAAGGCCACTGCATTATGACCGTCTTCCAGTGCGATCAAAATCCGGTTAACCGATCTGGACAGCTCTTCCATATTGTCTTCTATGCTGTGAGCCACGCCTTTAGCGTCTTTAACTTTAATATCATCATAATGCGGCGAGCGATACATCGCGGTAACCAACGGCTGATAATCACTATGACAGTCATCACAGGTGCGCTGAATCATTTCTAATGTTTTTTTCACGCGCGCTGTATCACCTTTTTCTGCAAACATTTTCAGCTCGGGCAACAGGCGGGGCTTAATTTCCTTTTCCCACTCAGGCACCATTTCGGCAATCTTGTTGTAATTTTTTTCCAGTCGGGCTATCCATTTTTCCATACCGGGCCTGTCGTGCTGTTCTGCGTATTCAGCGATGGCCTGCATCTCACGGCGCAGCTTAAACATGGTGTGCAACCATACCTGTCGTTTGTTGGCAGGTTTGTACCACTTTGCTAATGAGGCTGGTGGTGCATCGAGACTAATCGAATTGCCCGCGTGGACTGGAGAAATAACAACACCACTAACAAGGAAAACAAGAAAAAAAATAGAGATGAATTTCATTTTTTAAATCCTATAAAATATTGTGCGTATTATAAGCTATTCCCCCATGACTGGAGAAACTGATAACGACTCTTACATCCGGCGTGGCTTTCTTCTGACGTAGATCATCAGTTATGTCATCATAGAGCGTTAAGATTTCGCAACCAAAGATTGAGGTGCACTAGAATGAAAATTAGAGAATTTATGGCTCAGGATCACAAGGATTGCGACCAGCTTTTCGCTATTGCCGAAAATGCAGCATCACAGGGTGACTGGGATACTGCGACTCAGGCATTCAATGATTTTGTCCAGGCCATGGAGCGACACCTTGGCATTGAGGAAAACGAGCTTTTCCCCGCCTTCGAAGAGGCCAGCGGCATGACCATGGGGCCGACTGAGATGATGCGTTCTGAACACGACCAGATGCGAGTGCTGTTCGCCGAAATGCGTGAAGCCGTAGATACAAAGCATGCTGATGATTATCTGGGCGTTTCCGAGACCCTGCTGATATTGATGCAGCAGCACAATATGAAGGAAGAACAAATACTCTACAGCATGATGGACCAGCACCTGTCTGATGACAACATTCAGCTACAGCAAAAATTTCAGGACTGGGACAAAGGCTAATGCCCGAAGAGGTGTTACTGGATGTCAGTGAGCTGCCGCCACCGGAACCGCTCACGCTGACTCTCGAAGCCGCCGAACAGCTTAAACCAGGTCAATATTTACGCATGTTGCACCGCCGGGAACCCTGCATGCTTTTTGGCAACCTCGATGACTGCCATTTCAACTATTTCCAGCGCAAGGGTGTGCGTACAGCGGTTGAGGTCTTCATCTGGGCCGAGGATGACCAGGAAGCAGCAGCGGCCGTGCAGGCAATAATAGACCAGCCAGAGTAAAACGTGCGCGCCGATCTTTCACTGCAGCAAACGCCACCCTTTTCTGTACCGGCACGATTTCTTGTCAGCGCCCCGCTGTTTAGCCTGCTGGCAGCACTGGTCATGCTCTGGTATGGCCCGGAGATGATCAGCCATCGCTGGACACCCGAATTACTGGCCGTTACCCATTTTCTAACTCTGGGCTTTCTCGCCATGAGTATGCTCGGTTCCTTAATGCAACTTACGCCCGTCCTCATGGGTATGGTAATACCACGGGCCACACTTTTTAGCGGCATTGTGCATACACCATTATTTCTGGGCAGCGCCTGTCTTGGCCTGGCCTGGCTGTTGCAAATAAATCAACTGTTCAGCATTGCCATGGCCTTACTGGGGTTCGCCTTTTTAATTTTTATCATGATAATAAGCGAGCGTTTATGGCGTTCAGAAAACCGGCACGTAACCCGCAGCATGATGCTGCTGGCAGTATTAGCATTGGTCATCACCGCCAGCCTTGGT
This sequence comes from Gammaproteobacteria bacterium, assembly GCA_026196545.1. Classification (GTDB taxonomy): domain Bacteria; phylum Pseudomonadota; class Gammaproteobacteria; order SZUA-229; family SZUA-229; genus LH-M37. The sequence continues at coordinate 20,273 of JAPHSZ010000087.1, read as the reverse complement.
CTCTACCTGGCCATGGGCTACGCATTTCCGGCTTTCCCCCTGGTGCGGCAGTGGACCGATTTGCACCTGAGCTGGGGACTGCTGGGCTGGGTAGCCATGTTGATCATGGCAGTGGCCTATCAGGTCATCCCGATGTTCCAGATTACCGATGACTACCCGGCCATGCATCAGCGCTGGCTGGGATGGGCAATATTTGCCTGTATGCTTACACTGAGCCTGGCTTACGCCCTGCCAGTAGAAACATTAAAAACAGTTTCATCGATATTACTGGCCGCCTGCCTGATGATATTTGCACTCACTACCCTGTGGGTCTTGCAGACGCGCCGCCGCCAGATACCCGACCTGACCATGATGTTCTGGCAACTTGCCATGGTCAGCCTTGTTTTACTGGTTCTGATCTGGGCGATAAGCTCGTTGATGAATTTTGATTTACCGGTACTGCTGGGAGCGCTCTTCATCCACGGCTTTGCCATGACCACCATCACTGGCATGATGTACAAAATCCTCCCCTTCATTATCTGGCTGCACCTGAGCACTCGCAATAAGACTTTACGTGATGAAGGAAAAAGAGAGTCACAGGTGAAAGTGCCACACATGCGCAAGATCATTCCAGAAATAGCCGGGGTACGACAATACTACCTGCACCTGATCAGCCTGATATTACTATTATTCGCCTCATTACTACCGCAATGGTTCTTTCACCTGGCGGCGCTATCATTTCTGCTAGCGCAGACTGTATTATTTTTTAATCTGGCAAAAGCCGCACATTTTTATAATTCAAAGATCATTGAACTGGAAACTGAGCACTTAATACCATGAGTCAATTAGACAAATTAATTAAACAAATAAAATCTACCCCTGAAACTGTTGGGTTTCAGAATGTCATAGAGACAATTGATAACAGCTATAACTACACCCCTACTCAATTCAGCAATGGATCGGGCGATGATTGCGTTATAAGCAAAGCGGGTGAAAACGAAGGCTCCTGCAAGATCTTTGCATTTGGCCTTTTGCATAAACTTAATAAAACACAAACACTAAATTGCTTTGGCCGGTATTATCGAGAGGATGTTTTGAAATACCCAGATAATACAGACCATGGAAACATACGCGCCTTTATGAAGCATGGCTGGAAGCATGTAATTTTTAATCACCCTGCACTAATACCTAAAGACCTGTAAAAACTGCTAAAAAATCATTAAAAACCATTTCTCAAAAACACATCCATAAAAAACCTCCGGTTATTTCTTTGCTGCAAATCCTGTTTGATTTTTACATAATTTTTTATATTTATTCTCTCATTAAATTACCACAAAAAAGCTGTCTCTTAGCCACAACACGCCCATGCTATTCTTTTTTTATAGTACAACGTTAAGCCTGGCATTTATTAAATAAGCCTCAGAAAAACCTGCCCCGCGCAAACGTAGTAACTGCGATCACTGTAATTATAAATTGTGTTTTATTACAAATGACTAAATTAACTGGAGCATAAAATATTATGAAAATGAAACAAATAACGGGCAGGTTTATCATGACCGTACTTTCAGTCTGCGGCCTGTGGTTAGCAACAGCCATGTCGTCAGTTTTTGCTGCTGATTTCATTGTAAACGATACCTCCGATGCTGTAGATATAAACCCTGGTAACGGAGTCTGTGAAGCCACAGCATCCGGTGCTGACTGCACACTGCGCGCAGCCATCATGGAAAGCAATGCACTGGCAGGTGCAGACACCATTGCATTACCAGCAGGCACTTATAATTTAACCCTTACCGGCGTTGATGAGCTGTGTGAGAATGTCACTTATTATTCGGGTTCAGGAACAGCCACCCCATGTACCAATATCGGCACGCCAGGTGACCCTGTCTATGTGCCCACAATCACTTCTGACGCCAGCAAAGGTGATCTTGATATCAATGATGACCTGGTCATCACCGGCGAAGGTTCGGATGTAACTACTGTTCAATGGGCTGAAGCAGCCCCAGATGCCGACCCACTCACTGGCGATCGTATTTTCCACATTGCCGTAGCAGCAGGTGCAACGGCGAATATCACCAGCGTGGTCATCGAAGGGCTGACCGCCGTGAACGGCGATGTTGGCATTATTGCAACTTCAGCTACAGGCGGAGACCTTGTCATACCCGATGATGTCAATGCTTATGACATTGAAGTTGTCGACACCACTGCCGGCAGTATCGAGATCTGGCAGTTCCGCAGAATGGGCGGTGCCATTGCACTCGGTGCTGGCTATGGTGTCGTGTTATATGAAGAAGCACTTCATGGTCCCGACGCTCCTTCTGGCGGTGGCGTTGATATGGGGCCTTTCCCCGGTGGTAAACCCGGTGAGGAAGAAGGTTTTTCCATTGAAAATGTCACCCTCAATGATGTTATTGTCATCAATAGCTGGTCGGGTGCTGACGGAGGCGGGATTTATTCAGCCGCACCGGCAACTATTAGTGAATCCATCATTAGCGGTAACATCAGTAACGCCAACGGTGGCGGTATCTACAACGATGCCGTGCTGACGATCAGTGACAGCCTGGTCGGCAAGGTCTTCGATACAGCGACTGCAGCACTCCATCCTGAACTGACCAACCCCAACATTGGTGAGAACGGCGGCGGCATGTTTGATACCGGTTCACACACCACCACAATTCTCAGTAGTGCCATTAACGGCAATGAGGCGATTGGAGGCGGCGGCATTGCCGCACGTGCACTGATTACGGTCAACCTCACTAACACAACCATCAGTGGCAATACCGGCACCGATGTCGGCGGTGGTATCACCACCAATGGTACCGTCAACCTGAATAATGTAACCGTGGCTGACAATGTCGCAACAACGGATGCGCCCGGTGGCGGTGGCGGCCTGAACTCGTTTGGCAGCGGTACCTACACCCTGTACAACACCCTGCTGACGAACAATAATGTCTCTGGCAGAACCATACCACTGTCTAACTGCGGCTGCTCGGGTGGTAGCGCAAGCTGTCCTTCCGGTCGCATGGTGTCACAGGGTTACAATCTTGAAGATGGAAATAGCTGTAGCCTCAGCCTGGCCGGTGACCAAATCAACACTGATCCTCTGATAGAAGCCCTGGCTGATAATGGCGGTCTGACAGAAACCCATCTTATTCCTCACAGTGCTATCGCTGGAGTTATAGACAGTCCTGCCATTGATGCCGGCAGCAACGTTGACTGTCCCAACAACGACCAGCGTGGCAGCATCCGTCCTGCAGATGGTGACGGCAATGGCACGACAACCTGTGATATCGGCGCCTTTGAGCTGTTCGAAACCACGACGGATCTGCAGATTGAGAACATGGTTGCTCCTGATGAGGTGTTCAAGGGCGATAACTATACCGTAACCGTTACTATTACCAATGGCGCCGTGGCTGCGGACGGTAACGTTGTCTATGTTACTGATGCACTGCCCAATGAAGTCAGCTACGTATCGGCCACCGCCGCCGGTGGTGATGTTAATAACTGCACTGAGGCCGCTGGCGTGGTGACATGTACCATAGGCACACTTGCGGGCACCTCATCAGCGACAGTCACACTCACACTCACTGCGGCTACAGTCGGTAATGCCATCGTCACTGGTAGCGTCAGTTCCGACAATGATGTTACCCCTGAAAATAACTCAGCCAGTGTCAGCACAACCGTTATCGGTGAGTCAGACCTTCAGCTAAGCGCAACTGCAAATCGCAGTAGCGTGGTTATAGGCCGGGAAGTGAGCGTTACTTTCACGGTAGCAAATCTGGGTGCTGACGATGCCAGCACAGTTCGCCTGAGCGGAACCATGCCTCCTGAGGTAACGCTGATCTCGGCAACGCCGGACAATGGCACCAGCTGCACACAGACCGATGCGGATGTATTGTGTGCACTAGGTGATCTGGCAGTGGCAGGTCCAACCATCAATATTGTTGTTGTACTGCGAGGCGATAATGTCGGTACCATTGCAGACGTCTCTGCCACCGTTGAAGCCATCCAGCGTGACACTGATGAAAGTAACAATACAGCAACGGCTTCAGTGAAGATCATAAACACGTCATCTGATGGTGGTGGTTTCTGCTCCTATCATCCAGATGGAAGATTTGATCCTGTGCTGCCTGCTATGGTGTTAATCGGTCTGGCCTACTTTGCATGGAGGCGCAGGGTCATGCAGTAAGATCGGGCCAAAAACGGCGAGACAAGTTATCCTGTCTCGCCGTTTTTTTTTGCTTTGCTTCAGTCGTGAATTAAAAGCCCGATAACAACCATGGCGTTGTAGGCACTGTGCAAAATCATTGATGGGTACACGCTGTTATATCTGTCCCTGAAATGACCGAACAACAAAGAAGGTATAAAAATCAACAACGGCCACGGAGTTTATTTGTTCGTCACTTTAGTAATTAGCCAGGTAATACCGACAGAAACTAACAGCAAAGCCGCCGCTGCCATGACATTGTTTAATAGCTCTGGCGAGGTAATAAGCATCGAGCCCAATAACAGCATCATCACACCAGACAATAACTTTAATACCATCCCCTCGTGTTCCGACAGTTTTCTTGAGCCCAGTTTTATCGTAAACAAAACAACAATGGTCATTAATGGAACAATATAAATTAAATTATAAAGCAGCAAATACAGATAGTAAGTCTCTGCGGGCAATGCCCTTAAGGTTAGAATTCGCGTATAGACCATTGGAAACCCTGCCGTACACAACAGCTCATAACTGTTTGCGATCACAGCCAGCACCACTGTCGCAAATAGAACGGTTGGCAATGAATCCAGGCGCAATAAATTTCGCATGCGATCAAACAGCTTAGGTTTGGCATTATCAGAAATGCTCAATGAAAAGCCTTTTTTAAACCAGAAAAAGTCCTTAATATTTATTGCCGCAATTAAAATCGCAACAACACCTGCAACTAATGTTATTACCCGCAGTTCACCCAGATAGATAAACAAGTTCAGCCAGGCTGCCATAAACAGAAAATATATCGCGCCCGAGAAAAACACAAAAACCCCGCCCACCATTGCCATCCTGCCCCGGCTCTGTGCATGCACCATCATACTGAGCAGAAACAACAGGACAAAAAATGCGCAGGGATTAAACGCATCCATACCGGCTATCAGCACGGTTAATACAGGCAGGGAAAAATCACCTGCAGACACATTCCCCAATAAAGGTATATCGACCGTCGTTATTTTGTCCTGGTCGAAGGCAAAGGCAATGCCATTATCAGGCTCATACTCCCTGGCAAACTGGTAACACGCCAGCAAATAGGCTTTCAACAACTGCCCTGTTGTGTTTTTATCATCATAGCCGGTTATTGAATTGCCGCAAAACATGAAGGTCGGCACTGTCTTAGCTTCTTTACCAAGCACTGCCGACATGTTGACAAAAGTTTTGATATTTTCCGGGTGCTGCACCAACTCCAGGGAATGCAGTTTTAACCATGGAAACTCCTTATCTATTTCGATAATGTCCGGCCGTGCATTTAAACAATGCGGGCATTTTTCCGACCAGAAAAAATACAGGTGAATAATCGGCTGATTATTTAAATCCTTCTCATACCAGACAATTTCATTTGGCGATTCAGCATTAGCAAACGTCGATACAAATAGCATGACCGTTGCAACGATCCAAATACTGATATTTTTAATTTCAACCATCAATATAAAATCACATTAATTTCTGCATACTTTTCGCCAGTGTCAGCACCTCTGACTTGTACGGGTTATCCGGCACAGTCAGCAACAGGTTCATAATATTGCGTGCTTCTTCCAGATCATCAAGGTGTTGTAACAATATTTCAACTTCCAGCAGCTGGCAGCGTACTGAATCAATGTACTGGCCATAGCGTTGATTAGCATTACGAATCAGGTGACGAGCCGTCTCGTATTGATGCAGCTCAATTGCGCCCCAGGCCAGCAGCAATACCTCTGCAGGATCAGCCAGCACATATTCATCGGTAATAGCGTAACACTGTTCAAAAATAACCAGCGCACGTTTGTGATATTTTTTTACCAGCAACAGGCTGATACATGCCCTGCCCATACACAGGGCCGTGCGACTGTTTCCCCAGTCCTTTATACGCTGGAACAGCTCCTCATAATTCTCAACACAGACACTCTGAAACTCATAATCATCCATTATCAGGGCAATCGCTTCACTATCATTGCCGCATTGCACGTACTGATACAGACGTCCCATGTATTCATCATGGTTTTTCTTGAACTGCCTTTGCTGCTGTTTGCTTTCAATATATTTCCTGTTACCACTGTAAGAAACCCCAGGTGCAAAATGACGATCAGCGCGTTTGCTTCGCTGGTATTCAATTTCATCATCGAGATCGTCACGGGTATCTTCACGCGTTTCTTTCAGCCAGAAGTAGCCCAACAAATAGCCGGTAATACCACCACTAACATGAGCAATAAGATTAACGCCACCATGATCACTGGTGGTCAGCAGAGCCCAGGCATCCCAGCCGATATACCAGAGTGCCAGTATCCAGGCCGATATGTATATATTGCGTGCAAAAGTAAAGAACCAAACAAAAACCCTTATCTTTGCCATGGGCATAAGGTAGGCCGACAGCCCGATCATGCCCATCACCACACCCGACAGGCCCAGTGTCGGAATTGCATCACTAAAATTTATCAGCATCACTAGCGAATAACTGATGCCGGTACTAAGCGCAATTATCAGCATCACCCCCAGATACTTAAATACATTACCAATTAAAAGCTCCAGCGCAGGCGCAAAAGCCAAAAAGAAAATCAGGTTACCGACAATATGGGAAATACTGCCATGTGACAAAGAAGCAGTGACCATCTTTATCGGGTTGGGAAAATCAGGGTAGTACATCAGGCTGGCATTGAGACTGCCGGGGGCATCTTTCTGAAAGGCCTGATAGTGCTGCTGCATCAGCACAAGCACATCATCCATCCTGGCGCGATAAAAAGTAAATTTGTCCCACATGATATATTCCAGTTGCTGTGGAACCAGAAAATCAACATCCGTGTGAAACATCTCCAGAAATTCCTGGCAATAACCCACATCTGTTCTCATCACATCAACTGACTCATCACCCAGTCTCGGACTATAAATGGACACACAATAATCCCCCATTGCATGCTGCACTTCCTGCTCATTATGAAACTGAAAATAAAAAATGATAATACAGAGTATCACCACCGCGTAAGTGGTGTAGGCGTGGCCGTCGAGATCGAGCGCGGCGCTGTGGGGAAGCATTAACATTGGTCAACTGTCCTTAAGATCAAATGAAATGTATTTTTATCACATTTAAGTGTGTAATACTTTTATGCAGTTCAAATACTGTAATACGTCAATATTTATGGTTACCTGGCATAAGCGCGGGAACGATGAATAGTACAGAAAAATAAAAGTGGTGGCCTAACCTGGAAAAAACTGTCTGGAACAGTTTTTCACGTAGCCCGAAGGGTGAGGCTCCTGGACGAGCTGAATAATTTAACCAGACTGATTCAATTCAAATCAAGTCTCGTTATCTATGGGCTGAGACATTGTAGAATGAAGGTAAAAAAGTGGTGGCCGAACCTGGAATTGAACCAGGGACACGCGGATTTTCAATCCGCTGCTCTACCAACTGAGCTATTCGGCCGTATGCTGTAAGCAAACCTGAACAGAACTGTTCAGAGGTTGCGTATTTAAGCCGCTAGCCCGCTGTGAGTCAAGTTATTTCAGGTATTGCTGCAGGATATTCGCCACCGGTGTTGCCAGTGCGCATTTCCTGTAATTACTGGTATCACACCAGTACTGTTGCTCTGGCTCACTTACCTCTGCCGATACGCTTGTCACGTCCACTCTGCAGGGCGTAATGTCGAGATGATAATGGCTGAAGGTATGCCGCAGACTGGCCTGATCTTGATATGAATCCACCCGATAACCCCAGCGCTGCTGACACACCTGTGTCAGATCTTCTTCCAGAGCCAGCTCGGGCAGGCTCCACAGGCCACCCCAGATACCGGTGGGTGGGCGCTTTTCCAGCAGGGTTTCGCCTTTGCCATTGACCAGCAACAGCATTCTTACCGCTTTAACGGGCAGCAGTTTTTTGGGTTTGGGCGTTGGCAATTCCGTAACCCGTTGATTTTTATACGCTGAACAATCTTGCAGCAAAGGGCAGCTTTCACAGTCGGGTGATGAGCGTGTACAAACAGTGGCACCCAGATCCATTATCGCCTGGGTGTAATCGGCCAGGCGATGTTCAGGGGTGCAGGCTTCGGCTTTCTGCCAAAGGAGGTTCTGCACCGCCTTTTTTCCGTACCAGCCTTCAATCTCAAAATAGCGGCTCAATACCCGTTTGACATTGCCGTCGAGGATGGCGTGGCGTTGCCCCAGCGACTGCGCCAGAATGGCACCGGCAGTTGAGCGGCCAATGCCGGGCAGCGCCAGCACGGCTTCAAATTGCCCGGGGAACTGGCCCTGGTGCTGCTGATTGATGACAACGGCGGCCCTGTGCAGGTTTCGTGCTCGCGAGTAGTAGCCCAGACCCGCCCATAGCAGCAACACTTCATCCAGCGAGGCTTTGGCCAGACTGGACAGATCAGGAAATCTACCCAGAAATTTCTGGTAATAAGGCATGACGGTAGCGACCTGGGTCTGTTGCAACATAACCTCGGCCAGCCAGACCCGGTACGGGGTTCGATTCTTCTGCCACGGCAGGTCATGACGGCCATGCTGATCGAACCAGGCCAGCACCCGCCCGGCAAAGACATTTTCTGCCTTTGGCTTCTTATTAACTGCCACTACGCTTTAGCGCTGCCACTCGCCCGATTTGCCACCCGACTTGCTGAGTAGCTGAACATCACTGATGCACATGCCCCTGTCCATGGCCTTGCACATGTCGTAAATCGTCAGCAGGGTAATCTGCACCGCGGTCAGCGCTTCCATTTCGACACCGGTATTGCCGGTGGTTTCGACAGTTGCTCGGCACTGCACACGGTTATTCTGCTCATCGGTGTTCAATTCAATATCAACGTGCGACAGCGACAGCGGATGGCACAGGGGAACCAGCTCGGCGGTTTTTTTGGATGCCATGATGCCAGCGACCCTGGCCACACCCAGCACATCACCCTTTTTGTTGTCGCCCTGCAAAATGCGCTGCAAGGTCTCCGCCTGCATGCTGATGCCGCCTTCTGCCACCGCACACCGATGGGTGAGCGCCTTGTCACCGACATCCACCATATGGGCTTCACCGCGTTCATTAAAATGGTTCAATTTGTCGCTCATCGCATTCTCTGTGCATTTATATTGACGGCTAGCATAGCAAGAGCACGCCCCTATAAACAACAGCTTTCTGGATGACAGCCTGTTAATAAAACGGTTAACATTCGACTTATGATTGAAGTTAAATTTTTTGCCAGCCTGCGTGAGACGCTGGGCATGGAATCCACCCACATCGAGGCCAGCGCCGGTATCACGATCCGTGAGATATGGAACCAGGTCACATCAAAAGACTACCCGGCCAACACGCTGTGCGCCATCAATATGGATTACGCCAAACCGGATGATATGGTCAGCGATGGCGACGAAGTGGCCTTTTTCCCACCCGTGACCGGAGGCTGAAATGCCGGCTTTTCTATACGAAAAGGCGCTCGAACCACTACGGGAGATCGAACAGCACCAGAACCAGCACCTGCGTCCCGGCAGTTACGGCGCGAACACCAACTTTATCGGCACCATGCGTGACTTCAACGCTGGCGATGATGTGCAGCTAATGACACTGGAGCACTACCCGGAAATGACCCAGAAGTTTCTGGATCGTTTGTGCGATGAAGCCATGGAGAAATGGAATCTGGTCGACTGCCTGGTCATCCATCGCTTCGGTGACATCAATCCCAACGACCCGATAGTGCTCATTGCCGTCTGGTCAGCGCATCGCGAAGACGCTTTTGCCGCCTGTCGTTATTTAATCGAGGAACTGAAAGCACGCGCCCCTTTCTGGAAAAAAGAAACGACCGGCAATAAAGAACGCTGGGTGCACGATGCACCCAGCAGCTAGATCTTATTGAATAATGATAAACAGCGCTGACCGACCACGCTGAATATTCAGCAAGATTTGCCTGTCCCTGTTGCCAACCACCTGCCTGAATTCTTCCAGTGTTGTTACCGGCCTTCTGTTCACCGACAGAATAATATCGCCCTTGCGCAAGCTGGAATTCCACGCCGGGCTACCCTGCTCAACTTCGGTGACCACCAGAAAGACATCGCCATCTTCATTCGACTGCTCGATGGTCGCACCCGCCAGGCGTTCGTGAATTTTCTTACCCGCAACTGCTTCTTCTTCCTTGTCTTTAATCACCGCAGTAACGGTTTTACGTTTGTTATCACGGATGACCTCCATTTTCATTTTTTCACCGACGCGCAGCATACCCACCACATTACGCATCGCCGATGCGCTCTTAATCGGTGCACCATTAATACTCAGCACCACATCCCCGGCCTTGAGTCCGGCTTCTTCTGCTGCTGAATCTTCTATCACCTTCGATATCACCACACCTTGATGCAAATCCAGGCCAAAGGCACTGGATAATTCAGGCGTTAAATTCTGCATAATCACACCCAGCATGCCGCGACGCACTTCACCGTATTCGATCAACTGGTCGACAATCTGGCGCACCATATTGATGGGTATTGCAAAACCAATACCGACGTTGCCCTGACCACCGGCCGCAATAATCGCCGTGTTAATACCAATCAGTTCACCTTTCAGGTTCACCAGTGCACCACCCGAATTGCCGGGGTTAATCGAGGCATCGGTCTGGATAAAATCTTCATAACCTTCAATACCCAGACCAGTACGACCCAGCGCGCTGATTATGCCCGATGTCACGGTCTGTCCCAGACCAAAGGGATTACCAATGGCTACGGCAAAATCACCGACACGTAATTCATCGGAATCCGCCATGGGGATATCAGTGAGGTTATTCGCTTTCACTTTTAGCAGAGCCACGTCCGCTTCCGGATCAGAGCCGACCACGGTCGCTTCAAGCTGTTTGCCATCGTGCAGGGTAATCTGGATTTCATCCGCCCCCTCAACCACGTGATGATTGGTAATAATAAAACCCTTGTTGGCATTGATTACCACACCTGAACCCAGGCTCTTGGTCTCGCGACGTTGTGGTATATCACCCAAACCCTGAAAAAAACGCCGAAAGAAAGGATCATTAAGCAGCGGATTGTGCTGCACATCAACGTGCCCCTTTGTTGCAATATTCACCACTGCAGGACGGCTACGTTCAACAATTGGTGCCAGTGTCGGCAATGCCTCACCATTTACACTAACCGGCAGGCTGGCAATGGCTGAAGTAGAATTCAATAAAACAACCGCTGACAAAGCGATCAATACTGGTCTCAAACTAAACATAATAGCTCCTTGGTTTATTCCATCACATCGACAGCATCATCACATAAAAGTTCGAAATTTTGAATCACCTCATTATCTTTTAATTTACACCAATTTTAAAGCCACTTGAAGTTAGTATCATGAACTGATATGTTCATGCACTTTATTATTAAGACCAACAAGGGATCATATTCATGCGTTCTACTTATCTACTCGCGCTTGCACTTGCGCTACCAACTATCTCCTGCGCAGCGGATCAGGAACTGGACACTCTTGAAAAAAAGGCCAGTTACAGTATTGGCGTTGATTTTATCAATCGTATGCAGGCACAAAATGCTGAAATAGACGTTGATGCTTTTATCCGTGGACTCACTGATGCTTCCACCGGAAAAGAACCTGCTATGCCACAGGCCGACATGACTCAGGCGATCAAGGATTTTCAGCAGCATGTCACCAATATACGCATGGCAAAACAGAAAGAGCTGGCCACTGAAAACCTTGAAGCAGGTAAGGCCTTCCTCGCTGCCAATGCCAAAAAAGAAGGTGTCATCACTACAGCAAGCGGCCTGCAGTATAAGGTGATCAAGGAAGGTGAAGGTGATTCGCCCAAACTGGAAGATACCGTTGTAACAAACTACGAAGGCCGACTCATCGATGGACAGGTTTTTGATAGTTCATACAAACGAAATCAACCTGCTACTTTCCCGGTCAAGGGCGTGATCAAGGGCTGGACCGAAGCCCTGCAAATGATGCGTGTCGGTGCCAAATGGCAACTCTTTGTGCCTGCTGATATTGCCTATGGTGCATCACAGCGCGGCCAGTTTATTAAACCAAATTCAACCCTGATATTTGATATTGAATTACTGGAAATAAAGCCTGCCAAATAATTCCTGGCTCAGGCTCCACGATCATAAAGCCGGATACTGTATATCCGGCTTTATGCGTTGGCGGCTTTGTTAAACCAGCATCTCCAGCTCTTTTTTGAGCGCTACTTCAACAGCATTGCACGCATCCTGAACCGACAATATTAAATCCATATCTATTTTTCCCTGTTCCCCATATGATTCTATCTTTTCACACAGAAGCATTAGATTAGTTGCACCAACCGTACCACTGGATGACTTTAGTGTATGCGCAATTCCAGTTACCATCTCATGGTTGCCCTGGCCCGCATGCTGTAGCAACTGCTTCAACAGACCGGTCATTTGTTCAATATAAAGCCGTACCACTTTCTGGAACAATTCGGGATTGAGCCGACCCTGCCAGTTACGCAGTTGATTGAGTTTTGCCTGATCCAATAATATTGTCTGTGATTCACTCATCATTAGCATATTAACATCCAGGCCGAGACTAACAGCCATATCCTGGACCAACAAAATACCTTTTATACCTTTGGTCATTAAAATTAGGCTTACCAGCCGTTTATCATAAGGCAAAAACCTTAGTCCTTGTGTACAATCCTAGGCTGGCGCATAAAGCTTCTTTTAGAGACAAAACAGTGTTAACGAAAAACGATACTCTGTCTAAAACTAGAATATTAATTGTCGATAATGACCCTGTCATGCGGCTCTTGATGCGCGAGTCCCTGCCTGACGATAACTACATTATCACTGAGGCAGCAGGCGGCCATGAAGCACTGGCCGACATTGACAAACAGATTCCCGATATTGTCCTGCTCGATATTAAGATGCCTGACATGAGTGGCTTAGAGGTCTGTTCAGAAATACGCAGGCGGCACGGCAACAGTATTCCCGTCATCATGGTAACCGGGCTCGGCGATGTCAGTGACAAGGTCAATGGACTGGGTATTGGTGCTGATGACTATATTACAAAACCTTTTGAGGCTGAGGAATTACTGGCACGCATACAATCTGTACTTCGGCGGTCACAGTCCGAACAGGGCCAATCTGCCACTTATGAAAACCAGCTTGTGTTTGCAGGCTGGCGTCTCAATACCATAGACCAAACTTTAACATCGCCAGAAGGCAGCGCGGTTGACATTACCAGCAGCGAATACCGGATACTGGAAGCATTAGCCATGCAGCCCAACACCGTAGTCAGTCGCGACAAAATCCTGACCATCATTTCCGGGCGCGAATGGTCACCACTGGATCGCTCTGCTGACATGGCGATATCAAAACTCAGGAAAAAAATAGAACAAGACCCAAAAAATCCGAGCCTAATTAAAACGGTAAGAAATAAAGGCTACCAGCTCACCGCGACGATCAAATACCAATAAACCTTGGCAGCTTTTGGCTCAGCCTACAGCAAAAAAATCCAATCTAGAAATAACTAGTGTGTAGTCTTAAAAAACTTCATCAAATTACTCATGTGATCAGCCTGTTCCTTGAGTTTTGCTGAATAACTGGCTACACCGGCAGCCACATTGTTATTACTCTCAGTCATGCTGCTCATTTCCCTGATTGACTGATTTACTTCGTTGACACGCATTGACTGCTCCTGATTAGCCTGCGCCATTTCATCAACAACTTCTGACACCTGTCGCACTGAACCGACGATTTCTGCCAGTGCCTCACCTGAAGCATCTACCTGTTGACTAAAGGCATCTACTCTTTGCACGCTTTCCTCTATTAGTTCCTTAATTTCTCTAGCAGAGCCTGCCGACCTTTGTGCAAGGTTACGCACCTCATTGGCGACAACGGCAAATCCCTTGCCCCCTTCACCCGCACGCGCCGCTTCAACCGAAGCATTTAGTGCCAGCAAATTTGTCTGGAATGCAATATTGTCAATCACGGCCGTAATTTCAGATATTTTCTGGCTGCTGGCATCAACCTGTCCCATGCTGCCTATGGTATTAGTTATAGCCAGAGCACCCTCACGCGCCACGTCGGTAGCTTCATTTGCCAGCTCACTGGCTCTTTGGGCATTTTTGGCATTAAGCTGAACTGAATTTGTAATTTGGGCCATGCTCTCAGTCGTTTCATGCAGGGTCGATGCCTGCCTGGCCGTCAGGTCTGACAAATTCATATTATCAGCTGAAATGTCATGAGCCATACGGCCAACATGGGCGGATGAATTATTAACCTCGCCCACAATCACTTTTAGATGGTGGTGAAGCTCGGCCAATGACGCCATCAATCGGCCCATTTCATCCTTACCGCTTTCCAGCGCCAGGTCATCGACTATTTCGCCCCTGGACATTTTCTCTATAACGGTTTGAATTTTCCGTATATGCCCCAGCACCATCCGTGACAACACAAACCCACTGGCTGCGATAGCAAAACCAATGAGCAGAAACACGAACAGCTCGCCCTTCATAAGAAGCGAAACAGCATTTGATACTTTCCTCATCTCATGCAGCATGATATCAAAATGATGAGTGATGAATGGCTTTAACGAAGCAGAAAGTCTCGCCGCCTGCCTGTCAAACATCAGCATCTTTTTATTTCCTGCAATATGGCCCTGTTTAACATATGCATCTGCCATTTCTTTGCCGGCAAGATAATACTCTTCCATCAACGGCCTGATCAGGTTGATTTCACCCAGCTTTTCCAGGTTATTGACCCTGCTGTACTGATTTTCAAAAAGTGCCAGCCCTGCCATAAAAGACTGGTAACTCTTTTCCGCCTGCTCAAAGCCATCATCAAGACCATCCTTGCCACGGGTGGCAGAAATATCAGTTAGCCATTGTTGAATCTGGATTACGTCCTTATCCATTTGATGAGCTGTATTAGTGAGGGTAATACCGTCTTCTTCAGCCAGCTTTGCAAGCGACTGCACTTCATTGCTTAGGAAATATGTCCATAGCGCTGTCAGCGCTACTAATACGAGAGAAAAGGAGGATAAAATAAGGATTTTTGACGCAATACTACAGTTTTGTATTTTCATTTATTACTCGGTATATATCTACGCCCTCCCTAGCTTGTCGAAAACAACAGCTACGTTTTAAATTAGACTATAGACAAAGTATAACACCAAAGTAATATATTTACCCTTCTCTAAATAGTCTTTTATAAACGCCTAAAAGTATGATTTGACTCAATAACTTTATACATAAACTCATGCTCAATTAGCATTGCCTAAAACCCGCCCCATCCACTGAGTTTCCTTTTTACTATCCAGTGCCAGTTTAACCGCAACGGTCAGGGGAACAGATAACAGCATACCTACCGTACCCAGCACCCAGCCCCAGAACACCAATGACAAAAACACAACTAATGTAGACAGGCCCAGGCCCTTTCCCATAAATTTGGGCTCGACTATATTGCCTATAACGACGTTAACTACTGCATAGCCCACTACAACCAGAACAGCTGAACCGGTGCCCAGTTGTATTACTGCCAGCAATACAGCTGGAATGGCTGCGATGATTGAACCAATATTGGGTACATAATTCAGCATAAAGGCCAGCACCCCCCATAGCGCCGGATAATCCACACCCAGCAACCACAGCCATAACGCCACCAGTACGCCAGTAATCAAACTCATCCATGTTTTTATGCTCATATACTTTCTTAATTTTTCAGCAAACACGACTGAAAAATCAGAACCTGCCTGACTATCGCTAATGCCCGCTAATTTCTTTGAAAATACCGACGCTTCCAGCAGAATAAAAATCACGGTCAATAAAATTAAAAATGAATTAGCCAGTACATTTCCAAAGCCCGACAATATAGAAGCCACCATTTTCATCGCCGCTTTCGGATCCACATTGGCGCTCAGGTAATCTGATGGTAATACAACGCCCTGTGCCTGTATCCACACAATTAAGGCCTGCCACTGCTGCGATATGCGCGCCTGATATGAAGGCATATTTTTTGAAAAATCATCCACAGAGCTTCCAATCAATATCATAATGGCCATGCCCACGAAAAAAATCAGCCCGACTATGACAAGCAGGGATACATTTTTACCTAGACCCTTTGACTGCAATTTCAGCATCAACGGAAAACACAGCACAGCGATAAATATTGATAATAAAAAGGGAACCAGCAATGAGGCCGCCTGTTTCATGCCTGCAACCACAATAACTAATGCCGCTGTGACTAATATTGCTCTTGATGCTTTTGAAAATCCTGTATCCTGCATTCCGCCCCCTTTATTCTTTTTCCTCGTTTTCGTCCAGGTCCTCTCCCAGCAATTCTATATCCTGGTCTTCCAGTTCGACCTTTTCTATTTTCTCAAATCGATTACTGATTTTCTGCGCCGATGTATTCACCTTGCTGACATCATCATTCGCCATTCGAATATGTTTTGACAAATCATCCATACGATTCTTGAAGCGGCCAAAGTCTTTCGACAAACTCACCAGGTGCTCCTGAATCAGATGCACCTGTTTGCGCGTTGCGGCATCTTTCAGTACCGCGCGCACGGTGGTCAATACCGCCATTAGTGTCGATGGCGATACCATCCAGACGCGCTTACGGTGTGATTCTTCAACCAGCTCGTGTTGATGCGCGTGAATTTCTGCAAACACGGCTTCAGCAGGAATGAACATGATCGCGCTGTCCGATGTTTCATTTGGAATAATATATTTTTCAGAAATATCTTTAATGTGCTTTTTTACATCCTGACGAAACTGACGCTCAGCTGCCTGGCGTTCTGACTCTGCCAGCTCATGATCCATCATGCGCTTGTATGAATCCAGTGGGAACTTTGAATCTATTGCCAGATCACCGGTCGGCTCTGGCAGGAACAGCATACAGTCTACCCGCGTGCCATTCGACAGGCCATGCTGCAGGGCGAAACTATTTTCCGGCATCATATTGCGCACCAGCGCGGCCATCTGCACTTCACCAAAGGCACCGCGTGAACGCTTATCAGACAGCACCTCCTGCAGGCTGACCACGTTGCTCGACAGCTCGGTAATCTTTTTTTGCGCCTCATCAATTTTGGCCAGCCGCGTGACCACATCAGTAAAGGTCTCGGTGGTTTTCTCAAAGCCCTTATTCAGACGTTTTTCAACCTGGCCACTGATTTCATTCAGACGCAGATGCAGCAGTTCCTGCATCTGCTTGTTGGACTCAGCCATTTTTTCAATGCTGGACTGGCCCATCTCGCCCATTCGTTTTTCGATGCTCTGCTGCATCTCACCAAAACGTTGTTCAAATTTGCGCTGCATTTCAGCCAGATGTGAAAGCTGCGACTTGTCCAGCTCACGCAGTATCGACTCAATATTCCTGAACTGCCGGTTTTGTTCCTCATTACGCAGTTCAAGATACGAATGCTGGCTGCGCATCCGCCACAGCAACACCATAACTACCAGCAGTAATGCCAACATCAAAAAATCAATAATATTTATCTCGCCCATATCCCATCTTTATCCACATTATCACTCCGTGTTATCTTACACATTATTGATACAACTGACGCACTAATCCACCCCCCCATGAACATTGCACTTTGCCCTACTTCAGACATTCCGGATCCCGGCAGCAAGGCCTTTGAGCTAGATCACAATGGAAAAACGTTGGCCATTTTTGTCATCCACAGGGAAGGCCAGTTCCATGGCTATATCAATTCCTGTCCGCATACGGGTATCAACCTGGAATGGCAGGAAGACCAGTTTCTGGATAGCGAGCAAAGCCTAATCCAGTGTTCCATGCACGGCGCGCTCTTTGAGATCGACACTGGCCACTGCATCCACGGCCCCTGTGCCGGTGATAATCTGACCCCGGTTCCAGTAGAAATTATAGATAACAGACTCATCGCAATAGTCTAGACTCAGTCTACAGCCCCCATTGGGCTTGACTTTACACCTCGCATCAACTAAGTTAGTGATCGTTCACTTTCCCTGTGACAAACAATTGATAACAATATTAAGAGGTATATTATGAGTGATTTTGATTCAGAACTGGACGCTAGCGGACTAAACTGCCCACTTCCTATTTTACGTGCCAAGAAAGCGATTGCCGGCCTTGAAGCTGGTCAAACGCTTCGCATTATTGCAACCGATCCAGGTTCTGTGAAAGATTTTGAAGCTTTCTGCAAGCAGACTGGCAATGAGCTGCTCTCAAGCGGTGAAGAAGGCGGCAAGTTCGTCTTTATGATTAAGAAATCTTAATCCTCTCTGCCTTTCAGGGCTTGTTAATTTAAAGCAATGAATACCCGATTATCAGGCCCTGAACGCAGGCAGTCCATTCTCAAAGCATCTCAGCAGCTGTTCGCCGACAAGGGCTTTCACGGCGTTTCCATCGATGAAATCGCCCGGGCTGTCAACGTCAGCCCCGCCATCCTCTATCGACACTTTGACTCCAAACAGGCATTGTACGATACAGTTCTACAGGAACTCTCTTCTCAACGTGAGAGCTATGTTGATATGGTCGTCAACAGTGACGCTAATTTTGAAGAAGTGCTCACCGGCATGACCGAAGTCTTTATCCGCAGCATCGACGAAAACCCCAATTTACTGCGCATCGAAATGCAAAGCCTGCTCAATGGCGACCCTGCCAGCAGCGAGTTTTTTGAAAACCGCTGGAAAAGTTTTGCCGACTACATCAACTTCAGTCTGAACGAACGACTGGGCTATGATGTAGCTGACCGTGAAATCAAAATACTTTCTGCCAGCCTGATGTTTCAGGGCATGGTGCGCGAAGCCCTGCTGCAAAAATACCTGCAACCCAAAGACCGCCTGGTTGATGTCAGCCTGAACGAACTCAGCCATGAACTGGTTACACTTTTTCTCAAGGCCGTAGGCATTCATGATTCCCAAATCAGCCAGAAAGCGCCCTGATTAACCAGGCGTTTTTATAAGCTGACATCCTTATGATTTTCGGTTACATTATTGCCACCGTAATCATCTTAGATAAAATTTAATCATGCAAAAATATCTCTTCACCACCTTCACTATTTTTTTAAGCATCGCTTCCAGCCTTCTTTTTGCCGGATCCACACTGGCCTCTTCAGCAAATGAAAACACTGTTGTGAATGTCAAAATGGAAACCACCATGGGTGAGGTGATGCTTGAGCTTTATCCCGACAGGGCACCAATAACGGTTAAAAATTTCCTTGAATATACCAATGCCGGCGCCTACGACGGCACTATCTTTCACCGCGTCATCAAGGGGTTTATGAACCAGGGCGGCGGCTTTACTCCTGATTACGAGAAGGTAGACACCAGGGAACCGATCCAGAACGAAGCAGATAATGGCCTGAAAAACCTGAAATACACCGTCGCCATGGCGCGCACTGGCGAGCCACATTCCGCGACTAACCAGTTCTTCATCAATACTGCTGACAATGCTTTCCTGGATTACAAGAGCAAATCTATGCGTGGCTGGGGTTACACCGTATTCGGCAAAGTCATCGAAGGGCAAAATATCGCTGGTGCGATCTCACGGGTAGCAACCGGGCCGGGCGGACCATTTGCAAAAGATGTACCGAAAGTACAGATCATCATCAACAAGATGACCGAGATAAAGGAATAGGTTTTCTGACGGGCCGTTAGCGGTTGCCGATGCAACCGCTAACGGCTAACTGTTCTCGTAGAGTTCAGGCAGGAAGTACTCACATACCATCAACGGTCGGCCAGAAATGCGGAACACCGAACGTCGGCCCCACACCGGACCATCAGACTTAATATATTTATTCGCTTCGTGCGATGCCGGTAGCTCGGCAACCTGTACATCTTCACGACGCATGGTCCTGTCAGAGAACAGCATCGCCCCCAGCGGGCGATTCCCCATATTGGCATAACGCCTGCGTGCGCCCTGTACGGTAAGCCTGGGGATAACGGTCCTGGCATAGACCAGCGGCCTGCCGCCACAGCACAGGAACACCTGCCGCACCAGCGCCGAACGCTCATCCTGAAGCGCCATAGCTTCGGCCTCTTCGCTATCTATTTTCTGCCAGTGCTGCGAGATAACCTGCACAGTAAAATCCTTGTCGCATAGATCGATAAGGCGCGCCGTCAGTGATGACGCATCAAAGAGCCAGGGCATCAGAGAT
>JAPHSZ010000084.1 GCA_026196545.1 Gammaproteobacteria bacterium | reverse complement strand
TGCTGGTCTACACCGTTACCGCCAAAGGCCGGTTGCTGACGCCAGAGGAATTTGGCGACATCATCATCCGTGCCGGTGGTGCTGAAGGCGTATTGCGGCTGAAAGATGTGGCCCGGGTGGAACTGGCGGCCTACAGTTATGACCAGAGCGCGACCGTTGACGGTAAGCCTACCGTTGCCCTTGGCATCTTCCTGCAGAGTGGTGCCAATGCGCTTAACACCGCCGAGCGTGGTCGCGCCAAACTTGAGGAACTAAAGTCACGTTTCCCTGAAGATATCAATTACATGATTCCTTATGACACCACGCGTTTTGTCTCCGCCTCCATTGATGCGGTGCTTGAGACCCTGGCAGAGGCGGCCCTGCTGGTGGTGGCGGTTGTGTTCCTGTTTCTGCAAAGCTGGCGTGCTACCTTAATCCCGATGGTGGCGGTGCCGGTCTCGTTAATTGGTACTTTTGCCGGGCTGTGGCTGTTCGGTTTTTCTATTAATACGCTGACCCTGTTTGCCATGGTGCTGGCCATCGGTATTGTCGTGGATGATGCCATCATCGTGCTGGAAAATGTTGAACGCCATATCAGAGAGCAGAAGATGAAACCGTTCGACGCCGCGGTGGAAGCGATGCGCGAGGTGTCAAGCGCGGTAGTGGCGATTGTGCTGGTGCTGTGCGCGGTGTTCGTGCCGGTGGCTTTTCTTGGTGGTATTGCTGGCGTGCTCTATCAGCAGTTCGCGGCCACGGTCGCCGTGGCAGTGGTGATTTCCGGCGTTGTCGCGCTGACCCTGACTCCAGCGCTGTGTGCCCTGGTGCTCAAGCCAGGTCAGCAGGAGTCGGCGCTGTTCCACCCGTTTAATCGCGGCTTCAGTTTGCTCACCCGATTCTACATCCGCGCCGTTAAGTTTATCCTGCGGCGTAGTGCGCTGGGGATAGCGGCGCTGCTGCTGGTTATAGCTTTGCTGGTAGTGCTGTTTCGGCTGGTGCCGGGCAGTTTCGTACCAGCGGAAGACCAGGGTGTGGTGATTTCAGCGTTGATGCTGCCGGATAATGCTTCGTTGCAACGTACCAATGCCAGCGGCAGGCAACTGAGCCAGATGTTTGCCAGCAATCCTGCCGCTGAACATGTGTTTGTCATCGGTGGTCGTGACATTATTGGCGGCAGTAACAAGCCCAATGGCGGCACCGTGTTCACCACCTTTAAGGACTGGAGCCAACGTGAAGCGGATGCCGTGGCGCTGGCCGCACAGTTCATGGGTATGGGCATGGGGCTGGCTGATGGCATGGCGCTGACCTTTAATCCACCGCCGATCCGTGGCCTCGGTGCCGCCGGTGGTTTTGAAGTCTACCTGCAAAATCGTGATGATGGCGATCCGATGAAACTGCATGAAGTGACGCAGAATCTGATTAGCAGCCTGCAGGCGCGTAAGGAATTTACCCGCATCAGTACTTTTTTTCGGCCCACTTCGCCACAGATATTCGTCGAGGTGGATGAGGCCAAGGCGCTGAGTCTGGGTGTGCCGCTAAACAGTATCTATGAAACCCTGCAGAGCACCATGGGCGCGCTTTACGTTAACGACTTTAATATGGCCGGGCGTGCTTACCGGGTACAGTTGCAGGCTGAACCGGATTACCGTATGAAGTTGGCAGACATCGGTAAGGTTTACGTGCGCAGCACCAGCAGCGACAAGATGATTCCGCTGGCGGCAGTGATCACGCTGAAAGATGTAGTCGGGCCCGAGCAGCTCGAACGTTTCAACGGTTTTGTCGCCGCCAAGCTAATGGGGTCCTCGGTGCCGGGGATCAGTTCCGGTGAGGCGATTGCTATCGTCGAGGAAGTCGCTGCCGGTGTGCTGCCCGATGGTTATCAGCTGGCCTGGTCAGGTGAAGCCTACCAGCAGTTGCGCAATGCCGGGTCTTCGGTGCCGGCGCTGTTGTTCGGTATTATCATGGTGTTCCTGATTCTGGCGGCGCAGTACGAGAAGTGGTCGTTGCCACTGGCGGTAATCCTCTCGGTGCCGTTCGCGATGATGGGGGCGCTGGCGCTGGTGTTCGCCCGCGGCATGCCCAATGATATTTATTTCCAGATTGGACTGGTGGTTCTGCTGGGTCTGGCGGCGAAGAACGCGATCCTGATCGTTGAGTTTGCGGCGCAGAAATATGCCGAAGGTATGGGCGTGGCAGAGGCCGCTGTCGAGGCGGCCCGGTTACGTTTTCGCCCCATTATTATGACCTCGTTGGCCTTCATGCTCGGCGTTGCGCCATTGGCATTTTCCAGTGGTGCCGGTGCGGCGGCACGCCAGTCGATGGGTACCGGCGTACTCGGTGGTATGCTGGCTGCAACCTTCATCGCCCCGCTGTTTGTGCCCCTGTTTTTCAAATGGCTGGAGCGCGGTAAGCAGGTGTTGCCTGTTGGTGATCTGGAAGAGTTGAACCAGGATGAAACCAGAAATAGTTGAAGTATTTATGGCGATGAAAGCATAAACGACCATGGTTCTACCTACGAGTATTTGCGGCAAGCCGCATGGGTTTCAGTTTTACGCTACAATTCTTTTTTGATGACCAATAACCCATCCTGACTCATGCGCCGTCA
>JAPHSZ010000212.1 GCA_026196545.1 Gammaproteobacteria bacterium | reverse complement strand
TGCAGGCGTAATACCGCGTCACTGAAGTGTCTACCATAAATGGCCAGTGCCGCTGAATTGATTGCCCCTGCTGAGGTGCCAATAATGATAGCAAAAGGATTAGCTGATTTTTTAGGCGTGATTTCGGCAATCGCTTTTAGCACGCCCACCTGATAGGCCGCACGCGCACCGCCGCCGGTGAGTACCAGTGCCAATTTTGATTTTTTTCCGGTTTCTTCCATCTGTATATTATGTTGCATTGAGCTACTGTCCCACCATTTTCCTCGTTTATCGCTCATGGGGATATTATCGGGCCTGTTGATATAGAAGTAAAAGTCAATCTTAAAAAACTGAGACTGAAAAACTGAACTAGAGTGCAATTGTTTCTAATATGCTAATGTACAAAAATTGTTTTAATTATTGTGCTCAATGGAGCCTGAATGTTTCAATTTATCAATAACTGGTTTGAGCGTCGCATAATACGGCGTTCGACTATAACAGCGGAGCAGTGGCATGATGCCTTTGCTTCATTGCCGTTGTTGCAGGGCTTGTCTGCGGATGAAAAAGACAGGCTGCAGGAACTGGCGATACTTTTTTTACATCATAAGATATTTGAAGGAGCACAGGGCTTAAATGTCACTCAGCCTATGAAGATGGTTATCGCACTTCAGGCCTGTCTGCCATTATTGAACACCGGGTTAAGGGGGTATCAGGGCTGGTATACGGTGGTTATCTATCCGGCCGGGTTTGCGCCAAAGCGTGTGGTCAGGGATGAATTTGGTGTGGAGCATCATGTGCAATCAAATTTGGCCGGTGAGGCCTGGTTGCGCGGGCCGGTGGTGTTGTCCTGGGGTGAAACTGCGCACGCCGGTGTTATAGATGGGCATAATCTCGTGATTCACGAGTTTGCGCACAAGCTCGATATGATCAATGGAGATGCCAATGGCTTCCCGCCTTTACATGTCGGCATGGATTCAGGCAAATGGGCTGAGGCTTTTACTGCCGGATTTGAAGATTTGCAGCATAAATGCAATCGTGGCAAACATATTGGTATTGATTGTTATGCGGCGAGTTCTCCGGCAGAATATTTTGCGGTGCTGAGTGAGGTGTTTTTTGAGCGTCCCAGTGTGCTTTATAAACACTCTGCTGATGTTTATGAACTGCTACGCCAGTATTATCGACAGGATCCATTAACGCGTTTGCCATGATCTTGTTTTATTGATTATGCTGTTATGGTCAAATAATTTAAACCCGTTAAAGTTTGGGGGATAGCTCAATATGAAAATCGTTATTTACTTGTTAGTGACGAGTGTGTTTTTTTCTGTTAATGCATACGCGGCAGAGGCTGATGAGGTGGATCGCCTTATTAAAAGGGCTTTGCGTTATTTTGAACCATTGCCAGAGACGATGCCGGGCTCGGAAAAGGATACAGCAGAACGTATTGCCCTGGGCAAAAAGCTTTTTTTTGATAAGCGCCTGTCGATAAACGATAGCCAGTCGTGCGCCAGTTGTCATCGTCTGGAAGATGGTTTTGCCGGGGTGGATAATTTACCGACTTCACCCGGTGCCAGGGGTGAACTGGGCTCACGTAATAGTCCGACGGTGTTGAATGCAGGCTGGCAGGACAGTCAGTTCTGGGATGGTCGTGCCGAGGATCTGGTAGAGCAGGCCAAGGGGCCTATTTTGAATCCCATTGAGATGGGCATGCCGGATGAAAAAACAGTTGTTAAAAAAATTCAGGGCATTGCTGAATACAGGAGTGCGTTTGACATTGCCTTTCCAGATAGTCGGCCGGCGCTGACTTACCAGAACATTGCCGAAGCCATTGCTGCTTTCGAGCGAACCCTGCGCACCCCCAGCCGCTTTGATGATTTTCTGAATGGTGATAAGCAGGCTTTGACGCAGGCCGAGCAGCAGGGTTTGCAGACGTTTATCAAACTTGATTGCAGCCAGTGCCATGATGGGGGCTTGCTGGGCGGCAGTTCTTTTGAATATCTGGGTAAGAAAAATCCGTACAAGAACCAGTCTGACCAGGGACTGTATCAAGTTAGTAAGGATGACAATGATCGAATGATGTTTAAAGTAGCACCGCTACGCAATGTGGCGCTAACTGGGCCTTATTTTCATGATGGTAAAATCGCCACGCTGGCAGAGGCCGTGCGTGCCATGGGCTGGTTGCAGCTAGATGTAAAACTGAGTGATCAGCAGGTGGATGAGGTTATTGGTTTTTTGAAGACACTAACGGACAGGAACCGCGAGAAATAAGATGTTTTTACAGATGGTCAAACAACTCAGGATCTTTTCTTATAGTCGTTGGTACTGGGGTTTTTTATTGTTAATTGGTGTTGCCCTGATGGGTGCTGCGCTGATTTATCAGCACGTGCTGGGTGAACGCCCCTGTCTCTTGTGTATTCAGATCAGGTTGTGGGTTTCGTTGCTAATTTTTGTCGCTTTTGCAGGGTTGCTGGTTTTGAATAATCGAGTAATGAGTTCTATTGCGCATTTGTCGTTAGTGCTGGTGGCGGTTGGGCTGGTAGAACGAAGTTATCAGCTGCTGGGGGTTGAGCGTGGTTTTGTATTTGGTGATTGCGGTTTTGAGCTTGGCCTGCCCGCCTGGTTTGAAATTGATAAGTGGTTGCCTTCTGTGTATTACGTTGAAACCACCTGCGGTTATACGCCGGAGATTATTTTTGGTATTACCATGGCTGAGGC
>JAPHSZ010000179.1 GCA_026196545.1 Gammaproteobacteria bacterium | reverse complement strand
CCGTGCACGCCTGGTTATCCTCGGGATGCTTCGGTATCAAATCCTGCCTGGTCACACAATTACTATAGCTAACCGGCGGAACCGAAATCTGCATAGCCTCAATTTCCATGGTTGATGTCCATTTCCACATCCCCGGTTCCATATTCAGCTCATTGGCATGTATAGGGAATGCCACAAAGTATGCAAAAAAAGTTACTAATGTAAAACACCGTATTAATCTATTCATAGAATTTATCTTAATTTTTATTGTATATTTTGACATAAGTTGCTTAGTTTTAGTCGAACAAAAATATGCTTTTTTTAAATACTTCTACCAATCTGTTATTGCGCTCAAATTTTAACAGTTCTAACTATATGCTTAAACATGCATAAAAACACCTTAAACTTCTTTCTACTTAATTAACATTTATTAATATAACTCATAAATTCTGCGCAAACACCCAGGCAAAGCCGACACCCACCAGATAATAATCTTTCTGTTCAACCAGGGGGCTATCCTCAAACACCGCACCATTCAGGTTCTGGTAACGCAACAAGGTCCACCAGATCCAGTTACCTTCGCGCCAGCTGACCCTGAATCCGGCAAATGAACCACCATACCCTTTTCCTGATGCATAGGCAGGCCGGGTGGCCGTTGAAAACACCGGCACGACATCATAGTAATAGGCGTGAAAATCACGCGTCGCATATTTGAGCCCAAGGGTCAATTTCATCGCCAGACCTGATTTATATCTCCGGCGTTTTTCAAAACTGAAATGCGGCTCCAGCAACCAGCCTTCGTTGCTGGTATGTTCAATATCCGTAGCAACCACCGCCCTTACCGGCATTTCAAAACGCACATCAAGCGGGACTCTTTTTCGTCCGCTCAACAAAAACTCCAGTGAAGGCCCAAACTGGACAACGGCATCAAGGTCGGGCATACCTTTACGCACACCGCTATCATCACTCTCCACAGGAATACCAAAATCGGCACTCACATCCAGTTCCACATGCTCAGACTGGAACAAAAAGCCCTTGATGCCCGTATCAATCTTCAGCTTCTCAGTTTCCAGCGTAAAGTATGGTAGCGGGAGCACATAAGTTTTCTTATCCGCAGAACCGGGATACAGATCCATGTTGAATGCAGCCGCACCTACACCAAGATCCCATATGATATCTTGTGACGCTACATTAGCGGAGCAGGCAATAATTAGAACACTGAGACAAAATTTCAACACAAGCCTCACCCAACCTGGCACAGATTAAAAATAGTTAAATTCAATAACTATCCAGAAAAAAAGATTGACGACAGCAAGAATGAGAAAAACAATTTTTGTAGAAACAACATCGCCATCTACCGTTTCATAAACACTGTCCCTGGATGTTACATACCACAAGCCTGTAAACAACACAGCCAGGAATAGACAAATATTAGAGAATGATGACAGCGTATCCATTATAAATACAACCGGTTATTGACTAAAAACAATACAGCAAAGGCAATTTTATCATTATTGCAGGACGCTATAATTTCACCCTCCTCAACCGCAAAGAATTAACAATCACCGACACCGAACTAAAACTCATCGCCACCGCTGCCAACATTGGCGACAATAGCAGACCAAACACTGGATACAAAACCCCTGCGGCTATCGGCACGCCCATGGAATTATAAACAAAAGCAAAAAACAGATTCTGCCGGATATTTTTCATCACCGCCCGGCTCAACCGTATCGCCCTGACAATGCCGCGTAAATCCCCCTTCACCAGGGTCACCCCGGCTGATTCCATGGCAATGTCTGTGCCCGTGCCCATAGCAATACCGACATTCGCCTGCGCCAGCGCCGGCGCATCGTTGATACCATCACCGGCCATGACAACGGTTTTACCCATGGCCTGCAACTGCTTGATAACTTTTGCTTTCTGCTCGGGCAACACCTCAGATTCAACATGCATAATACCCAGCTGTTTTGCCACCGCCTGCGCCGTAGTTCGGCTGTCGCCGGTAAGCATTACCACCTGCACGCCTTCTCTCTGCAGCTGATGAATAGCTTCTAATGTTGAATCTTTGATCGGATCAGCAACACAGATAAAACCGGCGGCTTTACCATCGATGGCAATCATCATCACCGTCTGGCCTTCCATACGGGCCGTTTCAGCGTTTTCAGAGATGACATCAATATCAATACTCATGGTCTGCATCAATTGAGTGTTGCCCAGCACGACCTCATGATTATCAACCACACCGACAACACCCTTGCCGGTAACCGACTCAAAAGCATCGACATCATAGAGTTCAATATCGCTTTGTTTTGCTGCCTGCACAATAGCATCAGCCAGCGGGTGCTCACTGGCTCGTTCCAGACTGGCGACCAGCGCCAGCATTTCATCAACATCAAAATCAGCGATGACCTCCAACCTGGCCAGTTCAGGTTTGCCTTCGGTCAGGGTACCGGTTTTATCGACCACCAGTACATCCGCTTTTTCCAGCATCTCCAGCGCTTCGGCATTTTTAATCAGCACACCCAGGGTTGCCCCCCTGCCGGTACCGACCATAATCGACATCGGCGTAGCCAGGCCCAGTGCACAGGGACAGGCGATGATCAACACTGCCACGGAATTAACCACCGCATAGGCTAGCACCGGTTCCGGCCCGAACAGCCACCACGCAAGGAAAGCCAGCATGGCGACCATGACCACGGCGGGCACAAAGTAACTGGCAACGGTATCTGCAAGTTTCTGGATGGGTGCACGCGAACGCTGGGCCTCACTGACCATCTGCACAATTTGCGACAGCAGGGTATCGGCACCGACTTTCTCAGCCCGGATCAGCAAACTACCGGTGCTATTGACGGTGGCACCAATGACTTTTTCACCTGCAATTTTTTCTACCGGCACAGGCTCACCTGTAACCATGGATTCATCAACCACACTACGGCCTTCAACAACATGACCATCGACCGGGATTTTTTCACCCGGCCTGACACGCAACAGGTTCGCTACCCCCACCTGCTCTATCGGAATATCCTCTTCAGTGGCATCTTCGTGCACGATGCGAGCAGTTTTAGGTGCCAGACCCAGCAACATTTTGATCGCATCATTGGTCTGGCTGCGGGCACGCAGTTCCAGCACCTGGCCAAGCAAAACCAGTGTCACGATGACCGCTGAGGCTTCAAAGTAAACCGCAACCAGCCCATCCTGTGCCTGCATGACAGCAGGAAAGATTTCCGGAAATAACAGCGCAACAGTACTGTAACTCCAGGCCACAGAAACACCCAGAGATATCAGGGTAAACATATTCAGGTTCCAGCTAATCACCGACTGTATTCCACGTACGAAAAACGGCCAGCCACCCCACAACACCACCGGTGTGGCCAGGATAAATTCAAGCCATTGCAGGCTTTGCATGGGCAGGCTTTCGGGCAATAAGGCAGGAACCATATCGGCCAGCATGGCGAGTACAAATACAGGAAAAGCCAGGGCTGCGCTCACCCATAAGCGATTAGTCATATCCACCAGCTCACTTTTATCTTCTGCCAGCGTGATGGTTTTAGCTTCCAGTGCCATGCCACATTTTGGGCAGGAACCTGGGCCCTGCTGTTCCACTTCCGGGTGCATGGGACAGGTAAAGATGGCGGAATCGAGAGAACTGGCGCTGTGATCTTCTACAGCGGGATTGAGATATTTATCCGGGTTATCTGCAAATTTCTGGCGGCAGCCGGAACTGCAGAAATAATAACCAACACCCTCACGAAGATAATAGTGCCCGCTCTCCTCCGTGACATCCATACCACATACGGGATCAACAAACTTCACCTCATAATCTGGTAACTTTGCAGCTGGCTCTATCATAACTGCGCCTCATGAAAGCATCGCCAATCCAGTATAGATCCGAAGCCATTCATTTATCACCCCACTTAAATCAGTGGTTTTTATGAACATATCGACCGAAATGATTCTAAAAATAAATTTCTAACTACCCCAGAACTTAGACTGAGAATGATTGTCATTATTACCGCAATCATTGTAAATATAGTTAAGCGCCTTATTTTGCGCGACTCAATAACCAGGAGAAAATGACCATGTCTAATTTAAAAAAATCCGTATCCATCGCTATGGGCGCAACCTTTGCAGCATCTATGGCCGCCAGCCCAGTCGCCAATGCCGATGAGAATCCATTCAGCATACAAAATCTGGAAAGCGGCTATATGCAGCTTGCAGAAGCCAAATGTGGCGAAGACAGGAAAAAAACCAAGGACCAGGAAGCCAAGTGTGGCGAAAACAAGAAAAAAACCAGTGACCAGGATACCAAAGATCAGGAAGCTAAATGCGGTGAAGCCAAGTGCGGTGAGGACAAAAATGGCGACAGTTAAAGCACCTGTTCTGCTTTAAGCAAAACCCCGGGAGCCTGCTCTCCGGGGTTTTCTCGTCTCTCACACAACGAGATTATTATGAACAAAATTCCAGCTTTAGCCTGCAAGGTACAGAGCCTGCTCAATTCGACCCGTGCCGCTGACTTTCTGGCACCATTAGCCCTCCGCCTGTATCTGGTGCCTATCTTCTGGATGGCCGGTACCAGAAAACTGGGCAATATGGAGGGCACCATCGACTGGTTTGGCAATGCCGACTGGGGGCTGGGCCTGCCATTTCCGGCATTGCTCGCATGGCTGGCCGCCCTCACCGAAGCGGTGGGTGCGGTTACACTGCTTATCGGCCTGGGTGTGCGCTGGGTATCCATCCCGCTAATGATCACCATGATTGTGGCAGCCACCACGGTGCATATGAAAAATGGCTGGCTAGCCATCGCCGAAGGTTCGGGTATTTTTTCCAGTGAACGCACCATGGGCGCGATAGACCGTCTGGATCGAGCCAAAGATATTCTGCGTGAACACGGTAACTACAGCTGGCTAACTGAAAACGGGAATTTTGTTGTATTGAATAACGGCATCGAATTCGCTGCCACCTACTTTATTATGTTGCTGGTGCTTTTCTTTTATGGCCCCGGCAAGGCCAGCCTGGATTATTTCATCACCAAACATTATGGAAGGTGCTTATGAACACAGACAATAATCATCCCGTTAACGGAGCCGGTCTCGGCCTGCGCCGCGAAGTCATCGATGACATGGCAGGCCTCGGCAACGATCAGATCGACTTTATGGAAGTCGCACCGGAAAACTGGATCGGCGTCGGCGGTGCCTACGGCAAAAAGTTCCGCGCCTTTACCGAACGCTTTGATTTTGTTCTACACGGCCTGTCACTGTCCATTGGCGGGCCTTCTGCCCTTGATGAAGAACTGGTCAAGGCCATTGGCCGACTGATGCGCGAACACGGCATTGAGTTTTATTCTGAACACCTGAGCTACTGTTCAGACCATGGTCAGCTCTACGATTTGCTGCCGATCCCGTTCACCGAAGAGGCCGTGCACTACACCGCCGAACGTATTAAACGTGTGCAGGATATTTTAGGCCGGCAGATTGCGATGGAAAATGCATCCTACTACACGCCGGCACCCGGTGGCGAAATGCAGGAGATTGATTTTATCAAGGCGGTGCTCGATGAAGCCGATTGCTGCCTGCTGCTCGATGTAAATAACATTTACGTCAACTCGATCAACCACGGCTATGATGCGGTTGAATTTATGCAGGCGTTGCCCGCCGAGCGTATCGCCTACGGCCATATTGCCGGGCACTACAATGAAGCCGACGATCTGATTATTGACACCCACGGTGCTGATGTTGTTGAAAACGTCTGGCAGTTGCTCGATAAAACCTATCAGCACTTTGGCGTCTTCCCGACGCTGCTGGAACGCGATTTTAATATTCCACCCATAGCCGAATTACTAACTGAGGTTGACCGCATCAAACAACTGCAACAGAAATGGACAGCAGCCCCTGTTAATAAAAACGAATACAATCATGGCTAAAGCAAACCTCAAGGAAATTCAGTACGCCTTTACCGCCCACCTGCGTGACCCGGAAAACAACCCGGCACCCGAAGGCATCGAAGACCGACGCATGGGCATTTATCGTGACCTGCTTTATAACAATGTCGAAGGTTTTGTATCCAAAGTCTTTCCCGTTATGCGCAGCATTTATAACGATGAAACCTGGCACGAAATGGTGCGCGATTTTTTCTCGCGGCATCAAAGCCAAAGCCCCTACTTCCTGGAAATCTCCCAGGAGTTTCTGTCTTATCTACAGCATGAGCGTGACCCCCGGCCCGAAGACCCGGCCGGCCTGCTGGAACTGGCGCACTACGAATGGGTAGAACTGGCGCTCAATGTTTCAGATGAAACCATCACCCTGGATGGCATTGATGCCAATGGTGACCTGTTAGCCGGTCATCCGGTTTTATCACCACTGGCCTGGTCACTGGTCTATCAGTTCCCGGTTCATAAAATGGGGCCGGATCACTTGCCAGCAGACGCACCGGAACAGGCCAGTTACCTGGTGGTCTATCGCAACCGTAATGATGAAGTTAAATTCATGGAAATAAATCCGGTAACCGCCCGCCTGATTGGCCTGATAAAGCATGATAAAACCCTGTCGGGACAACAGGCACTGAAACAAATTAGTCAGGAAATGCAGCACCCCAATCCCGAGGTTGTCATCAATGGTGGGCTGTGCGCATTAACAGAATTACAAAGCTGTGGTGTTATACTTGGCACCCAGCGATGATGAATAAAATACGACAAACTGGTTTTTATTATGGCCTGGCATTCTGCACCTGTTTGTTAAACACGCCTGCATTGGCGGCTGATGTCAGCGTTCATAAAAATGAACAAACCGGCCTGCTGACCTGGACTTCGGAAGACCATGGTTTCAGCATCGAACTGATTCAACTACTACCCGATTTTGTACGCGCCATTTATAGCAGCCATGACTTTAGCCGTGCAGAAATTGAACGCATCGCGGGCTATTGTGTTTTCGGCAGCATCATCAAAAACACATCTCAGCAACAGCTAAGTTATAAGGTAAAAAACTGGACCTATACAGATGCAGTCGGCAAAACACATCCCGTTAAAACCAAAAGCCAGTGGCTGGAAGAATGGCGCAGGGCAGGCATCACTTTTTCATGGACACTGCTGCCAGACGATGGTGTCTTTAATGTGGGTGACTGGCAACAGGGCTTCACCACCGTTAAACTGCCCAGAAAAGCCCAGTTCGATTTAACCTATACCTGGACGCTGGATAGCAAAGCCCATAGCGGCACGCTCAAGAACTTACAATGTGCACCGGAAAATATAGAACTACCCTAGCGAGTACAGACATGCCAAAAATTATTATTTTCATCTTCACCGTTTTATTCACCAGCACTAGCTTCGCAGCGTGGGAGCAGCCCGAGCTGGGTTACCAGCTCAGCAAAATAGCAAAGCCCGTACCTGCCCCCAACTTCAGGCTCGAAGACATGGACGAGAACAAATACGACTTTTCAGAATACCGCGGCCAGGTCGTCCTGCTGAATTTCTGGGCCAGCTGGTGTCCTCCCTGTAAACGCGAAATGCCATCGATGGAACGCGTGTACCAGAATCATCAGGGCGATGACTTCACCGTGCTCGCCATTAACCAGATGGAAAATGATGACCTTATTTTTAATTTCACCGGCGAGCTGGATGTTCAACCCACATTCGACATCCTGCTGGATACCGACAGCAAAGTATCACTAGCCTACGGGGTCAGGGGTTTGCCAACCACCTACCTTATCGATAAGAAGGGGCACATTCGTTATCGTGCCGTTGGCGGGCGGGAGTTTGATCATCCTGAGGTGGAGAAGATTATTGAAGCTTTGATGAAGGAATAAAAATTTGGTTGAAAGCTTTTTACCGCAGAGACACAAAGGCACAGAGAAAATCAGAAACAGTCACACTAAAAGTCTTTGTCTCTAACTCAGATTTTTAGTTTATTATAATTCCAATAATTTTTTTCCAGCAATTATTTTTAATTCTTTAGTTTCAATTTTTGTTTCATACATATCTATATGGAATGCTAGTGCACACTTTAAAAGTGTGTTCTTGTGCATATCTGAAATATCTATTCCACAATAAATCGCCTTAACCATAGAATTTGCATAATAGGATTGGCTATCATGGATAATGCGATATTCAGATTCATGTACCCTAAGATATCTTTTGGTGAAGTGTATATCCCAAAAAGACCACCAGGCATAGTTGGTA
The DNA here is from genome assembly GCA_026196545.1 of Gammaproteobacteria bacterium. GTDB lineage: Bacteria > Pseudomonadota > Gammaproteobacteria > SZUA-229 > SZUA-229 > LH-M37. The sequence goes on along the minus strand of JAPHSZ010000179.1, from coordinate 1,710 downwards.
GTTCTTTTTTTTTATTTCACTTCAGTCACATCATCAATACGATTTGTAAAGTCAAGTTCAATAGCTATCCCGCGATGACTATCTGCATAATGAGACCAAAGCCTAACATCATGCAGGTCACTAGTTAAACTACAGACTCTAGTATGATAGCTATCTGCAAGGAGTTCATCTACATTTGATATAGTTTTATTTGATGTGGAAAATCCATTATCAAAGCCAGAATCAAATGAACCTGGCATTAACTGATTAAACAACCCTTCAAAAGGATCATTAAGTTCTGAATATTCTGGGCAATATAAGCGTTCGTTCAGAATAATATCCAATGCATAATCCATATTATCCAATGAACGGAATTTATATAACTTCATTATAAAACCCCAGTTAATAGTTGGTAAGTCGGCATCCCATTCCTACACTATCTTAAAGTTCCTCAGCTAAGGCTTGTCAACCTACAAAAACAAGATCCCTCTGGTCGAGATGACAATTTTATACAACCCTTTCTATTTCACACACCCACCAAATAAAACCGATCCTGCACCGACGAATCCAATGAAACCGCCTCTTTCGCTATATTCAACTGCATATTAGCTTTTGCTACATCCAATAACGATTCATCAATTGAATAACGACCCGCCTGCTTTAGCCAGTTAAGCACATTTGATAAATGCCATAACGCTGCTTTACCTTCATGAACAGGCGCAGGAAAAGATGCTTTATTATTTAGCATCAGTTTTCTAATGTTCTGGCGTGAAAAACCCAGTACATCTGCAATATCGGTCAGGCCAACTAAATCAGGAGTTGCTTCTATCAGCTCTGCATTGGGTATTGCTACTTTAATATTTTCAACAGCACTGAACACTGCCTCTAAGGCATTTTCGGCCTGGCGATTAAATTGCAGCGCAATACGACCATTTTGACCAATTCCCACCAGTGCATCATCACAACCGTGTTCTGCTAAACGTTCAATATATGCATCAGGCTCTGTTGAATCGTCAGCTAGACTAAACTTCAAAGTAAATTCAAATTCTTTCATGGTTAAGCCTCATCTTCTTTCTCACCACGCATCACACAGTTATCAACTACCCTTTTGATTTGTTTAGCATGGTTCGCTGAATTCCTCGGTGTGCTCCATATGCTTGAGATACAAAACTCACCACAGCGGCAATCTTTATCATTATATGGACAGTAGACTTTTCCCCATGCATGGCCACCACCCACTTCAACACGCCAACCATGAGCCTCTGCATAACAAAGAACTGTCTCAATTTCCTGTTTAGGGTGTCGCTTCCTTGCCATATGTGCTTTCCTGTTTTTAACAATAACTCAATATGCGTAGGTTGTCAACTGACAACCTACGCATATTAATACTTAACACTATAGGTCGGCATTCCCATCCCAACAATACCTAAAATTACTAAGCCCCAGCCCCAACACCCTCTCCAAAACTTTCACTCGGCGCATGCTGCATTCCTATTGCGACAAACTCATCCAGATACTCAATCAAAACATCCACCAGTGCAGGGTCAAAGTGCTGGCCACGCTCCCCTTTAATCCATACGATGGTCTCATCCAGTGACCAGGCCTCCTTATAGGTACGATCGGACATCAGCGCATCAAAAACATCAGCCAGGCCAACTATTCTTCCATAAATATGAATTTCCTCTCCCTTTAATCCCCACGGATAGCCAGTGCCATCCCATTTTTCATGAT
>JAPHSZ010000005.1 GCA_026196545.1 Gammaproteobacteria bacterium | reverse complement strand
TTATTAATGAAATAAAAGCCGATGCGGCCTTGATCAAAAAAGCAAAAACGCAATTTTCTGGCGACATCAGGCACATCAACAATAGCATCAAACAGGTTAAGGCGGCGCCTGCAAAAGATCTCAAAGAAATAAAATCCAAATACAGCCTGGATGGTGCCGGTGCAGAGAATGTATCCAGAATGCTATTTGGTGATGAAGTCGCAAATTATCTTGCCATGGCCAGGAAATGGTACGCAAGGATTGAACCCTATTTGTCCAGTGATGAAGAGGAGCAGCAGGCAGAAGTTGTTGTCGAGCGCAGCAAGGGGATAGATGTCGTGTTCAAGGAACATGATCCCCGGCCAGATTTTTATGTTGATAAAGCATCAGTCACGGCCGACCTGCCTCGTGGCCAGTTTGAAGGTAAGGTAACTGCCATCTCATCAGACCAAAGCATAAACAAACAGCCCATGCGCTTTAAGCTACAGGGTGTCGCCATGGTCGGCAAGGAAAGTGAAGCCCTGTCGGGTGAATTTAATTATGTCGATAAATCAAATTCATTTGCGAAAATTAATTATGTCTTGAGTAAGTCGCAAATTGATCGGTTGACGGTTTCGCGTAGCAGTCAGTTACCACTGGAAATGAAATCAGCATTGATGACTTCAAAAGTCGATGCTCGTCTTCAGAATGGTACGCTTAAGGGCGTCGCCAATACACAATTCAGGCAGGTTGATTTTGAAACCGGCAGTTCATCAATGTTTGCTTCTGCCTTTGAAGGTGTTAAGGCTTTTAATATTGATGCAAGGTTTAGTGGTGCCATTGGTGATCTGAGCATTAAAATAGATTCTGATCTTGATAACCAGCTGGGCAAGCAGCTCAAGGCCCAGCTTGCGCAGAAGAAGAAAGAGTTTGAAGCCAAATTAAAAGCCCGTATTGATGAGAAAATCAGGGAGCCGATGGCGCGTATCGATGCGAAGAAAAAAGAGCTTGATGCATTAAAACAGCGTGTAGATAATGCAGAGGAGCAGCTGCAACAAAAAATAGCAGCCCTGAAAGACACCATCGACAGGGAAAAGGACCTCAGGAAAAACCAGGCCAAAGATAAACTGAAGAACAAGCTGAAAGACAAATTTGGTTTTTGACTATTTAAAGCTTCATTAAATCAATTCTCTGCCCACGCTGCGCAATAGTCACATCGCTGCCAAATTCAGACTTCAGGGTTTTTGACAGGTTCTCAAATGCTGTATCTTCACCGTGCACCAGCACAACAGGCGGGTGGTTTTCAAAATTTGAATACCAGCTTCTAAGGTCGAACTCATCGGCGTGGGCTGAAAGCCCACCAATGGTGTGTATCTTTGCATTGACCTGAATCGTTTCGCCCCATAAACGAATTCGTTTTGCACCATCAACCAGCATGCGTCCAAGCGTGCCGCGTGCCTGAAAACCGGTGATGACAATGTGGCATTCCTTGCGCCATAAATTGTGTTTGAAGTGCTGCTTGATGCGGCCACCGGTGCACATGCCGCTACCGGCGATAATGATGGCACCCGCGGTGACCCTGTTCAAGGCCATCGACTGATTGGTGGTGCGTGAAATGTGCAAATTGGGCAGAATCGCTTTTTGCCTGTTCTTTTCCCAGAGCGCGGCCATTTCAGGGTTGAACAAATTGCTGTGATGGGTAAAAACTTCGGTCGCCTGAATGGCCAGCGGGCTGTCGAGGAAAATCTCCCAGTTGTCCAGGCCCCACTCTTTATAGTATTTGGCAAACAGGTAGAGAATCTCCTGGGTGCGCCCGACTGCAAACGCGGGAATCAGAATATTGCCCTTGCCGTTGGAGATGCAACTCAGTACCTCTGCCATTTCATCGCGGGTGTCCTGCCAGCTGCGATGGCAACGGTCGCCGTAGGTGCTTTCCATGATCACCAGGTCGGCTCGCCTGATCAGGGCCGGGTCATTCAGAATAGGCATGCCGGGGCGCCCCAGGTCACCACTGAACACCAGTTTTCGCTCATCGCCATTTTCTTCCAGCCATAGCTCGATAATGGATGAGCCCAGAATATGCCCGGCATTGTTCAGGCGAATCGCAATATTGGGGAAAATACGCTCCTGCTGAAGATAAGGGATGCGACGAAACCGTTTCATTGTGTGTTTGACGTCTTCTTCGGTGTAGAGGGGATCCAGTAGCTTCAAGCCCTTACGCAGGCGCTTGCGGTTCTCCCACTCGGTTTCCTTCTCATTCAGGAAGGCCGAGTCCTTGAGCATGATACGACACAGGTCCTGGCAGGCGCTGTGCGTGTATATATGCCCCTTAAAACCTGCCTTGACCAGCATCGGTAAGCGACCGGAGTGGTCGATGTGGGCATGGCTGAGTACCACAGCATCAATCGTTTTGGGGTCAAAAGGGAAGGGCTGCCGGTTTCGATCCTCATCAGACCGCTGACCCTGAATCAGGCCACAATCGAGCAGAATACGACGATCACCCGCCTGTACCAGATGGCAGGAACCGGTGACTTCACCGGCAGCGCCCAGAAATTCAACCTGTATTGTCATAGACACCTCAATCGATCATTCATGGCTTAATTATAGAAGGCCTGAGTGCAGATATTGCCTGATCTGAAACAAGGCTAACATCAAATAACGAATGATCACAAAATTTATGCGAAAAAAGCAGTATTAGAGGTAGCTCATAGAGCCATTTTTCTATACAATCTCGCCTTCTCTGCAAGGGTGATTAGCTCAGCTGGTAGAGCGTCGCCCTTACAAGGCGAATGTCGGGGGTTCGATCCCCTCATCACCCACCAGATTTAGGACCGGTAGTTCAGCTGGTTAGAATGCCGGCCTGTCACGCCGGAGGTCGCGGGTTCGAGTCCCGTCCGGTCCGCCATATAAACAAAAAAGCCACCCAATCGGGTGGCTTTTTTGTTTATATGGTGTACTGGAGGGATTTGATAAGAACCCGAAGGTTCGGCAAATTTGCCGAGAGCAAATTTGAACAGCTGTTTTCTGGCTGGCCCGAAGGGCGGAGGGCAGGAAGCCCGGAGTAATCTCGTCCGGTTTAATTATCTAACTCTTTCTATTTATAGCTAGATAAGCTAAAAATAAAGTATGGAGAAGACTAAATTTGAGTTTTGGCGTGTCAGTAATATTAACAAGGTGGCTGATACAGCATCGGAAGAAACTATTCGCAACAAATATGAAATAGCGAAATCATATCGCGCTGAAGTGATTGATGTCTCAACTAATTTTTCTAGCAGTTATAAAATTTAGAGTTATTAATATTGAGACGGATGAAAATAATAAATATTAAACCAATTACAAGTAAGCCTTTAATTGCGCTGGCTATATTGATCATAGCAGTTATTTTAGTTTATTTTTATTATCCATTCACTTCAGTATCTACAGACCAGGATGCTGATTTTTTGGCTGAAACTTCAGCCGTTGTGGTCTCGTCAAAACCTCTAAAAAAGGGTCATGCTATTTTGCATGTTACCAGTGAACCAGATGGTGCTGAGATATATCTGGATAAAAGACTGCTGGGGAAAACCCCATTTCAAAGCGATGATCTACCAGCTGGAGAGCATGAAATAATACTGACTCATGCTAATACTTACAATTACAAGGAAATAGTTAACTTAAAAGATGATGTTGTAGTAAAAAAGGATTTTTCACTTAAATATGCTTTTAGTTCAGTTACCATACGCAGTTTTCCAGAAAGTGCTCATATTATTATCGATGGCATTGATACCGGATTAATAACGCCCGCAACTTTAAGAGAGCTAGTTGGTGAACATTACATTAAATTGCGTAAAGATGGTTATTACCCTAAGGAAGCCGCTTTTACCATATTAAAGGGTATCACCTCTGTTGAGGAATTCAGGCTTGAGGGCGGATCTCTGTTAAAGCACAAGGGCGAATGGGTGAAGCCAGAAAAAAAGTCTATGTATGTTGAGGCGGAAGAAAGAGCTTTGCGTGTTAAAATGGCAAAGAATCGTAATGAAAATGCAAAGATTAAATATGCAGATCGTTTGCGGAAATTGGCTATGGAAAAAGCTGATGTTGGTGATATATACGCTACCAGTGATTTGCTTAGTAGGGCTCAGCGGAGTATTAAAGATTCTAAGCTTGACGAGGAAATCATGTCACGTGCTAGACAGCAATTTAATAGTGTAGAAGGGCTTTTCGGGCAAATGGTTGTAATTCCAGGAGGGACATTTCAAATGGGCAGTATTAGTGGTGATAGAGATGAGCAGCCTGTGCATAAAGTCCGGGTTAGGTCTTTTAAGTTAGGGCAATATGAAGTGACGCAAGCTCAATGGCTTGAAATAATGGCTAATAATCCATCGAGCTTTAAAGGTTGTGATAATTGTCCTGTTGAAAATGTTAGCTGGGTTGATATTCAGGAGTTTTTAAAAAAGCTGAATAAAAAAACAGGGCAAACTTACCGCTTACCCTTAGAGGCTGAGTGGGAATATGCTTGCCGTAGTGGAGGCAAGGATGAGTTATATTGTGGAGGTAGTAGTGTTTATGCCAGTGCATGGTATGGTAAGAATAGTGCTAAGCAGACGCATCCGGTAAAGAAAAAGAATCCAAATGGTCTTGGTCTGTATGATATGAACGGCAATGTGTGGGAGTGGACTGATGATTGCTTAAATACTACCTATAATGATGCACTAATGAATGGTTATGCATCAAAAACAGGTGATTGTAACAAACGTGTTTTACGAGGTGGGTCCTGGCTTAATGCAGAGTGGAATTTGCGGTCAACTGATCGGAGCTGGTTTGTTATTTCACAACGCAGTTACAATCTTGGTTTTCGACTAGCTCAGGATTATTAGCTTTAATTTTTGCGAGTAGCACTGTAGCATGTGTTGAAGAAAAAACGTATTGTTTGCGTTATTTTCTCGGTATATGCGGTTCGTGCCTTACCGGCATCCTGCTCAATTATTTACTTTCCCTGGTGACTTCTGCGGTAAATAATGAATCACTACCTGCAGGAATCTAAATACATTCACATCAGCCTTCCGGGAACTTTACTCATTATGCATGCTCGAATTGCCAAATAACAACTAGAACGAGGATTTAATGATGACTGCCAGCCCCAGCTTGACACGTGCCCATCTTCATTATCTCGTTACACTTCTAGTTATAGGCATCTATGGCGTTCAGGTCTGCCCGTTCATTGAATCGCTAACGGTGATGCAACTTGCAATACCGATTATATTAATTGTTAGCCTGCAGTATTTGTTGCGTAGTCAGGTCATTGTGCCAATGATTGATAAGGCTGATTATAAAACTCAGGTGAAAACGACTTTTCGACTTGAGTGGTTGCTGTTTCTTGCTTCAGGCATCTTGCTCACAGCATACAACTCGATTGTTTATGGGTTTCCGGCTGTTAGTGGTTTAAAGGTTTTGGTGGGCTTTCTCGCGATTGGTTTCTTTGTTGCGATTGATCTTGCGCTGGAGCGGGAACTGGTTTTATCGACTTACCTGCGTGAACAGGGCGATTCAATTCAGCTGGATAAAAACTTCTTCACACTGGTGGCCAAGTTTTCGCTTTTTTCCGCGGTTTCCATTTTGTTCCTGGTCAGTGTGTTTTTTCTTTTGATTAATAAAGACCTCGAATGGCTTGCAAAAATGGGGGAGGTTTCGTCAGGGGAAGCTCGACGTGCTGTTTTTATCGAGTTTGCTTTTGTTGGCGTGGTACTCCTGGGTTATACCCTGTTGGCGATCAGGTCTTATGCACGTAATTTAAACTTTTTTTTCAATAACGAGAACCGTGTGCTGAATGATGTCAGCGTCGGTCATCTTGATCGTGCAGTGTCAGTCTGTAGCAATGATGAATTCGGCATCATGGCACATCGTACCAATACAATGATCAGGTCGTTAAAGGAACGCACCGAAGCCTTGCAGAAAACCCAGGATATTACTTTTTTGAGTCTGGCCTCACTGGCTGAAACGCGTGACAATGAAACCGGCGCACATATTCTAAGAACGCAGCATTATGTCAAGGCACTGGCTATCGCTTTGCGTGGCCATCCCAAATTCGAAGCAATATTTGATGATGAATCAATCGAGCAGTTACATAAGTCAGCGCCGTTGCATGATATTGGCAAGGTGGGTATTCCTGATGCTATTTTGCTCAAGCCCGGTAAGCTTGATGAAGATGAATTTGAAATTATGAAAACCCATGCGCAACTGGGTAGTGATGCTTTAAAAATGGCCGAGGCTGAACTGGGTGACAGTTCATTTCTACGTTTTGCCCGGGAAATTGCGGCTTCTCATCATGAAAAGTGGGATGGCAGTGGTTATCCTGCCGGGTTAGCAGGTGAGAGCATTCCTGTTTCCGGTCGCCTGATGGCGGTGGCTGATGTTTATGATGCGCTGATCAGCAAGCGCGTCTACAAACCCGCTTTTGATCACGACAGGGCTATGGAGATAATTAAACAGGGCAGGGGTGTACATTTTGACCCTGATATCGTCGATGCACTTTTTTCAATCGAGGACGAAGTGAAGGCCATTGCTGCGCGCTACAGTGATGCGGCTTATGGTCATTAATTGTTGTTAGGTTACACAGTCACAAAACTAACTTTTAACGGGATACTTGGCCAGTTTACGCTGCAATGTACGGCGATGCATATTAAGCCTGCGTGCGGTTTCTGAAATATTGCCGTCACATTCGGTCAACACTTTGTGTATGTGCTCCCATTCGACCTGGCCGACTGACAGAGGCTTTGTTCGTATGGGGGTTTCCTTGTCGCCCTGTTCGCGATAAAAAGCGGTGGCAATATCATCGGCATCGGCGGGTTTTGCCAGGTAGTGGATGGCGCCGAGTTTGATGGCTTCCACGGCGGTAGCGATGGAGGCGTAGCCGGTGAGTACGACGATGCGTGTGTGTTCGTCCAGTTTTTTTAATTCGCTGACCATTTCAAGCCCGGACTTGCCCGGCATTTTTAAATCGACCACGGCAAACTCGGGGGGTTCCTGTTTGGCTAGTTCAATGCCGTCATCGACATTGTGTGCTGTGCGCACTGTGTAGCCACGTGTGGTCATCGCTTCGGCGAGGACTTCACAAAATACGGTGTCGTCATCAACGATGAGTAAATTAGGTTGATCAGTTTGTGCCTGATATGAATGCGCTGCTTCAGTCATTTATTTAGCTAGTGTAATTGTTGATAAAGGAAGTTTGATCTGGCATTTAACGCCGCCATTTTTCCGGTTGAAGATGCGGACTTCACCGCCCAGACGTTCGAGCGTAGTATAGGTTAAAAAGAGACCCAGGCCCATGCCGTCCTGTTTTGTGCTGAGTATGCTTTCGCCGGCTTTTTCTTCGAGCTCAGGGGATAGCCCCGTGCCGCGGTCAGAGACGGTCAGGGTTAATTCCCGCTCGTTCCATTCTCCATTTATTTCTACATTTTCCGGTGAAGCATCGGCTGCATTGTTGAGAATATTTAGCAGTGCCTGTTCGAGGGTCTGGTCGACCACAATACTGGGTGCGGGTTGGCTACCCTGAAAATTGGTTTTGACGATGACATCGCTACGGCTGTCTTCCCAGCGTTCCAGCAGATTTGATAGATAGTCATCCAGGTTAGAAACACTGCCCGATTCGGCGCGAATTTCACCCGAGGCGGCTGAGATGGAACCAAGGATGGTCTTGCAGCGGTCTACCTGGCCTTTCAGGGTGCTGAGTTTTGCTTCTGACAGGGGTGTATCGGGTGTCAGGCCTTTTAGCAGAATCGCCATAGTTGCGAGTGGTGTGCCTAACTCATGGGCGGCACCGGCAGCGAGTGTGCCCAGTGCCAGCACGTGTTCATGTTTCAGGTGTTTTTCCCGTAGGTCTGCAATCTTTTTGTTCTGGCGCTGTACCGTGATCGCCATGCGTGCGGTAAATCCGGCGACTAATAAAGCACTAAAAATAAAGCCCAGCCACATGCCGACAACGTGCAGTCTGAAGCCGTCACCGTGCATAGCATGTGTTTCAGGCAAGGGTACATAATAAAACAGCAAAATTGAATAACAGCCGATAGTTAAAGCCACCATGGCCCATGCGTACCAGCCGGACAGGGTGGCAGCAGTGAGTACCAGTGGCAGCAGGAACAGGGGCGCGAATGGGTTGGTTGAACCGCCTGAGAAGTAAAGCAGGCAGGTCAGGGTCATCACATCTACTACCAGTTGTGCGAATAGCTCGTTATTAGATGTTGGCCATGACAGTTGCAGCCGGATAAGGCTGGCAATGCAGAATGCAAAGCTGATGGATAAAATAACCGTTATCGGGAAAACGGGCAGCTCGATGTGCAGATACGTTGTGGTCGACCAGGCGGCAAATACCGCACCCACTAATACAATAAGTCGCAGCCAGATAATACGCTGGATATTGATTTTGTTGCCGGGAGTGATGAGCTGTTCATTTTTCATGGGGCGTATTCTAAAGCTTATATCGATAATCATAAATAAGGTGTGACAATTAGCCGCGCCACCGTATATTAGCAAAGCCATATATGCTAAAATCCGCGCCCCTGAATCGAGCCAGTAATCCCTGAGGTCCTTAATGTTCAAGTTAGGCTGTCAAAGTCGTGTCTGTTTTCAAAACGAAATTCTGTCTGGGCTGACGGTGGCGCTGGCACTGGTACCTGAGGCGGTGGCTTTTGCCTTTGTTGCAGGTGTTGATCCTCTGGTCGGTTTATATGCGGCTTTTATGGTGGGCCTACTGGCCTCCATTTTTGGAGGGCGTCCGGGCATGATCTCGGGTGCAACCGGTGCCATGGCGGTGGTGATGGTGGCTCTGGTCGCACAGCACGGGGTGGAATACCTGTTTGCGGCAGTGGTGTTGACGGGGCTGATACAGATTCTGGCCGGAATACTACGCCTGGGTAAATACATTCGTATTGTGCCGCACCCGGTGATGCTGGGTTTTGTCAATGGCCTGGCGATTGTGATCTTCCTCGCTCAAATTCCGCATTTTCAAATTCCCGGTAGTGGCGGCGAGTGGATGGCAGGCAGCGAATTAATGGTTTTTGCTGGCCTCATCGTTTTGACCATGGCCATCATACATTTCCTGCCAAAACTGACGTCAGCCTTTCCAGCATCATTGGCTGCTATCATCGTTGTCTCATTATTGGTCATTGGTCTGGATATGAATACCAAGACGGTTGGTGATTTAGCTTCCATCAAGGGCGGCTTTCCTGAATTCCATATTCCAGACGTGTCTTTCAGTATGGAAACATTAAAAATTATCTTGCCCTATGCCATCATTCTTGCAGCGGTAGGTTTAATCGAATCACTACTAACACTGACTTTGATCGACGACATCACCGGCACCCGCGGCCGTGGTAACCGTGAATGCATAGGTCAGGGTATCGCCAATACAGCCACTGGATTTTTTGGTGGTATGGGTGGCTGTGCCATGATTGGCCAGAGTATGATCAACGTGAACTCGGGTGGCCATCAACGCCTGTCTGGTATTGCAGCCGCATTGTTCCTGTTGATGTTTATCATGTTTGCCTCCGGCCTGATAGAAATGATTCCGATGGCCGCACTGGTCGGCGTTATGTTTATCGTTGTTATGGGTACCTTTGAATGGTCCAGTTTTCGTATTATGGGCAAAATTCCAAAAACGGATGCCTTTGTTTTAATACTGGTGTCTGCTGTGACTGTGTTTACCGATCTTGCCGTAGCCGTTGTTGTTGGTGTCATCGTCTCAGCACTGTTTTTTGCCTGGGAACACGCCAGCCATATTCATGTGAAAAGTTATGATGCAGAAAATGGCTCACGCGTTTATGAATTAAATGGCCCGCTGTTTTTTGGTTCAGTACAAAACTTTCTTGAGTTGTTTACACCTGCTGATGACCCGGATGACGTCATCATTGAATTTCAAAACTCACGTGTCGCCGATCACTCCGCGATTGAAGCGATTGATAACCTGGCAGAGAAATATATCAGGGCGGGCAAAAAACTGCATTTGCGTCACCTCAGTCCCGAATGCAAGGTGCTGTTGACCAAAGCCGGTGATCTGGTTGAAGTAAACGTGATGGAAGACCCGACTTACCACGTAGCTGACGATCAGTTAGCTTAAGCATAACTGGCATGCAAATCTGGGTCGATGCCGATGCCTGTCCGGTGGTGATAAAAGAAATTTTATTCAGGGCGGCGGAGCGTACCAGTACCCAGGTTACCCTGGTCGCGAACCAGTACATCAACACGCCCAAATCGCGTTACATTAATTTCATTCAGGTCAAAGCCGGTTTTGATGTCGCCGACAACGAAATCGTCAAACGCCTTAATGCCGGCGACCTGGTCATCACCAGTGATATCCCGTTAGCTGATGAAGCGATAGAGAAGGGCGCTTACGCCCTCAGTTCTCGCGGTGAGCTCTACACCAAAGCCAATATCAAGGCGCGGCTGAACATGCGCGACTTTATGGAATCGTTACGTTCCAGTGGGGTGGATACCGGTGGGCCGCCTGCGCTAAATCAAAATGACCGTAAATCCTTTGCAGATCAGCTGGACAAGTTCTTGAGCAGAAATGCATAATTGAAGCACATCGATCCAACAACAACTTTAAAGGATGCCGTACTTGGAAAATGATTTAGAAAACAAGCAGAGTCAATCAAGGATGGTGGCTGCTGTTGATCTTGGCTCAAACAGCTTCCATATGGTCATCGCCAGTCTTGAGGAAAATGGCACGCTGAAAATAATCGATGCTATTAAGGAGATGGTGCGTCTGGGTGCCGGGCTTGATTCCAGAAATTATCTTGATGAAGAATCCCAGCAGCGGGCACTGGATTGCCTGAACAGGTTCTCTCAACGATTACAAAATATTAATAAAAAAGATATTCGTATCGCGGGTACGAACACGTTGCGCATTGCAAAAAATGCCCGCAAATTTATTAAGCGTGCAAAAAAAGTTTTAAATCACCAAATTGAAATTATTTCTGGTATTGAAGAAGCGCGGCTTGTTTATCACGGTGCTATTTACAGTCTGGCAGAACTTGGTAATAAAAGGCTGGTCATTGATATCGGTGGTGGCAGTACTGAGGTGATCATTGGTGAAAACCTTAAACCAATGATGCTGGAAAGCCTTGAGATGGGCTGCGTCAGTATTACCAAAAAGTTTTTTGCAGATGGGCAAATCACAAAGTCACGGCTCAAAGCCGCTGATATTTTTGTGCGCAGGGAAATTGAGTCCATTAAGTATGAATACCTGGAGACTGGCTGGGAGCAGTGTGTTGGTACATCAGGCAGTATTCGATCAATATCAAAAGTCCTGCTGGTAAATGAGATTACTGACGGAACCATTACTGACAATGGTCTTAAGCAGCTTCTGGATAAAGTTCTTGATTTTAAAGTAATTCACAAAATAAAGTTTAATGGACTCATTAACCAGCGCCAACCGGTATTTATAGGTGGTCTGGTTGTTCTTAATGCTGTATTTAAAGCATTAAAATTAAAGCAGATGGTTGCATCAGATGGTGCATTGCGTGAAGGCCTGATGCTGGACATTGTTGGCCGAATTAAGCATGAAGATATTCGTGAGCTGTCTGTCGAACATCTGGCCAGGCGTTATGATGTCAGGCAGGTGCATGCTGAAAATGTCATTGCTTCCTGCCGGCATCTGTATGATGAGCTTGCAGAAAAATGGTCGTTTACAGATGAAAATGACCAGTTGCTATTATTCTGGGCTGCGCAATTGCATGAAATGGGGCTGGCGATTTCTCATTCTGGTTATCATAAGCATTCGGCCTATCTGGCCCTTAATTCAGACATGCCCGGGCTTTCGATGCAGGAGCAGCAATTTCTCTCACTGCTTATTCGTTATCATCGACAGAAGTTCCAGTTAAATGACTTTGAGTCATTTTCAGCGAAATACCGTAGAAAAGCCTTGCGGCTAATAATAATTTTACGCATTGCAGTTATATTAAATCGCAGTGTGCCAGAGTATCAACTGCCAGATTACAGGCTTGAGACGAAGAAACAATCTTTAACACTACGCTTTCCAGAACACTGGTTTGATGATAATCCACTGACAATTGCCGATCTGGAAAATGAAGTGGACTATCTGGAGGCCATTGGTTTTAAATTAAAAATCAAGCATTTGAAATAAGCTATAACTCTGCAGCAAGCTCTACCAGCAAGCTCATTTGCACTGATTTTGGTTTTTGTTTGGCTGTTGGCGCTAATCGCTTATAGTTACTATCAGCCTGCAATATCCAGCTATCTGTGTTGTCAGCCAGGTAGGTTAACAGGCCTTCATTGATCACGCGTTTTTTTAAAGCTTCGTCTAATATCGGGAAGCATGCCTCAACACGTCGGTACATGTTCCGCTCCATCCAGTCAGCGCTTGAACAATATACTTTTGGTTTATCGATATTTTGAAAATAATAAATGCGTGAATGTTCCAGAAAACGTCCAACGATTGAGCGTACCGTAATATTTTCGGAAATGCCTTTAACTCCTGGTCTTAGCCTGCACACGCCACGAATAATCAAATCGATTTTTACACCTGCCTGAGATGCACGATAAAGCTCCTGGATAATGCTTTTATCAACCAGTGAGTTTATTTTAGCGATGATCCGGGCAGGTTGCCCCGCTATTGCATTTATTGTTTCCACCTGAATTAGTTCGATCAGTGACTTTTGTAGTGTAAAAGGTGACTGTAATATTTTTTTCAGTTTGGTGGCTTTACCCAGACCGGTTAGCTGCAAAAAGAGTTTATGTACATCCTCGCCGATGTCTTTATCATAAGTCATAAAACTGTAGTCAGTATAGACGCGAGCATTACCAGGGTGATAATTGCCGGTGCCCAGGTGTACATAACGGGAAACTTTCTTTTTATCGCGTCTTACGATAAGAAACATTTTTGCGTGAGTTTTATATCCAACCACACCATACACAACATGTGCGCCCGCATCCTGTAGTCGTGATGCCAGTTCAATATTGGCTGCTTCATCAAAGCGAGCGCGCAGTTCAACCACCACGGTCACTTCTTTACCTGATTTTGCTGCGTCGACCAGTGCATCAACTAATGGTGAGTCAGCACCAGCACGGTATAAAGTCATTTTTATTGCAAGAACTTTTGGGTCCTGTGCTGCCTGGTTTAAGAGATTGATAATTGGCGCAAAAGATTCATAGGGGTGAAATAAAAGAATGTCACCTTGCTCAATTGCATTAAACATATCTTCTTCCTGAAGAATGCGTTTTGGAAGCCCTGGTGTGAAAGGAGGATATTTAAGATCAGGACGATCAACGTCGTCAATGACTTCCAGCAAACGATTCAGATTTACCGGGCCATTAACAGTGTACAGGTCATTTTCATTTAATTTGAATTTCTTTAGCAGGAACTTGGACATGTCTTTAGTGCAATTATCAGCAACTTCGAGTCGCACAGCGTCAGTCAAACGTCGTAATGATAATTCGCCTTTGATGGTTCGCATCAAGTCATCACTTTCTTCATCATCGATAAATAGTTCGCTGTCTCTTGTTACGCGAAATTGGTAACAACCTGTCACATTCATGCCAGGGAATAAATCGCTGACATGTGTATGAATTATTGATGTTAAAAATACATAGGCATCTTTGCCTGCATATTTTTTGGGTAATTTAATAAGGCGCGGTAAGCTTCTAGGTGCATGCACAATAGCGATGCCACTATCTCGTCCGAATGCATCTTTACCTTCGAGTGAAATAATAAAATTCAAACTTTTATTAAATACCCTGGGAAAGGGGTGAGCAGGGTCCAGACCAAGCGGGCTGAGTACTGGTAGAATTTGAGTGGTAAAGTGTCGTTTTATCCAGCCGGCAAGATTGTCATCCCATTCAGTGCGTTTTAAAAAGCGTATTCCTTCATTATCCAGTTCCGGAATTAAGACATCATTGAGTACACGATACTGTTCTTCGACTAACGAATGAGTTTCGTTACGAATTAAATCCAGCATCTGCTCGGGTGTGAGATTCTCCAGTGCGCCTGTGCTGGCTTCGAGAGCTGCGCGATGCATCAGACCAGCGACCCTGATCTGAAAGAACTCGTCAAGATTGGTGCTGCTAATGCATAAAAATCGTAAACGTTCCAGCAGCGGTATGTTTTCATTAGATGCCTGCGCGAGCACGCGGCGCTGGAACTGTAGCAGGCTGAGTTCTCTATTGATGTAATATTCTGGCTGGCTTAGATCAAGTTCATTCATAAGGTTTGTTTCGCATTAGTTCCAGTACTCCGTCGAGTATAGGTGATATATTCAAATTATGAGATTAGTCCTGATAACCGTCGATGTGAATTATTTGATGGCCATGATTTTTTGATTGGCTTTCTTTAAAAACGCCAAAACAGGCATGTCGAGGCTGGCTTTTTGACCTGCGTCATTTCTATGAATACGAATATGATTATATTTAATAGATAACTTCTTTATATGGAGAAACCATGACAGACCACACTACCGAAGATGCCTTAAATGTTTCGCTCGCGCACCCTGGCACCAATCATCTGGCGGCTATCGAAGAGATCAACAATATGCCCAAAAATGCCATTTTTCCTACGGCGAATTACCCGTATGAAACCAAGATGAAAAAGGATGAGTACGAAAAGGAAAAGAAATTACTGCAAATCGAACTGGCCAAGTTTCAGCGTTGGGTTAAGGATACCGGGCAGAAATACCTGGTTATTTTCGAAGGGCGTGATGCGGCGGGTAAGGGCGGTACTATCAAGCGCTTTACCGAGCACCTGAACCCTCGAGGTGCACCGGTGGTCGCGTTGGAAAAACCCGATGAGCGTGAACAAGGTCAGTGGTATTTCCAGCGTTATATACAGCATTTGCCAACCGAAGGTGAAATCGTGTTTCTCGATCGTTCCTGGTACAACCGTGCAGG
>JAPHSZ010000178.1 GCA_026196545.1 Gammaproteobacteria bacterium | reverse complement strand
TTTCACTGCCAGCTCGACATTCTGGTAGGACGTCAACCACGGCAACAGTGAATGGTTCTGGAATACCACAGCGCGGTCCGGCCCTGGTTCGTTGACTTCTTTGCCATCAAGAACAACCCCGCCCTGGCTGGCCTGATACAGGCCGGCGACAACGTTCAACACCGTGGACTTGCCACAGCCGGAGTGGCCGATCAGCGAGACGAACTCACCTTTGTCGATTACCAGGTCAACATCGTCCAGCGCAACATACGCACCTTTTGGTGTTGGGAACGCCATTGACATGTGACTTATATCTAAATGTGTATTACTCATTATCTTATCCTCAATCAATTCTGCTTTATCGCAGGACAGCACTCTTGTCCCACGACACCCTGTGCTGCAACATCAACATGGTACGGTCGAGCATGAAACCGACGAAACCGATGGTGATTACGGCGACAATAATTCTGCCCAGTGAATTGGAACTGCCGTTCTGGAATTCATCCCAGACAAACTTGCCCAGGCCCGGATTTTGCGCCAGCATTTCTGCGGCGATTAAAACCATCCAGCCGATACTCAGGCTCAGGCGCAGGCCGGTGAAGATCATCGGGATTGATGAAGGCAGGACAATTTTATAAATATTGGTGAACCAGCCCAGGCGCAACACCTTGCTGACGTTGATTAAGTCCCTGTCCATCGACGAGACACCAACAGCGGTATTAATCAGTGTTGGCCACATGCAACATAGTGTTACTGTAATCGCCGAAGTCACATAGGATTTTGAAAACATCGGGTCATCGGAAATATAAACCGCACTCACTATCATGGTGACAATCGGCAACCAGGCTAACGGTGATACCGGTTTTAATAATTGCACGATGGGGTTAATCGCCTTGTACAGGCCATCGCTCAGGCCGGTAACAATACCGATGGGGATAGCGATTAACGAGGCGATAAAGAAGCCGGTGAATACGGTCAGCAGACTGGTGATGATCTGGTCAAAAAATGTTGGCTTGCCGGTGTAGGGGCGAATCTTTATTTCTGCGTCAGGATTTTTTTCCAGCTTCTTTGCATTGCGCTTTTCCTGTCTTTCATAGAAAGCAACTTCCTTTTTGCGCTCTGCAAAATGTTCATCAACCAGGTTGCTCGCCTGCTGGTAGACGGCTGCCGGTCCCGGCAACTGCCCCAGTGAAGTCTGTACCTGTGAGGCCGATGCACTCCACAGGCCGAGGAATACCATCATGGCGATGATCGGCAGCAACATCGAGCGTACTAATTCGCGCCCGTGTTCACGGCCAAATTCTTTTAACTTTGTTACAAACATTACTCTCTCCGGTTATTCAGGCGGTGCAGTGCTTAGCTGCACCGCCATTTCTGCAACAATAATTATTTAACTTTGTCTTTGCCTTTGAGGCCGATAGACAAACTCTTCAAATAGTCATTCGGCTTGCTGCCATCAAAAGTGACCTTGTCGATAAACTCACTCTGTGGCGGACGGAAGCCGGTTTCTTTTTCAAAGTTCGGGAAGTCTTCGGCTTTAGCGATACCTTCAGCGATCAACTCTTTGGCGGCGGCTGCGTAGATGTCCGGGCGGTAAACTTTTTTCGCCATGTCCATGTACCAGTCATCCGATTTGTATTCTGAAATCTGGCCCCAGCGACGCATCTGCGACAGATACCAGACGGCATCAGAATAATATGGATAGGTTGCGTTGTTGCGGAAGAACACATTGAAGTCAGGCAATGAACGCTTGTCGCCTTTTTCGTATTCGAAGGTACCGGTCATCGAGTTGGCAATCACCTCGTAATCGGCACCGACGTATTCAGGCTTTGACAGGATCTTCGAGGCTTCTTTCCTGTTTTCCAGGCCTCCCTGATCCAGCCACATGGCAGCGCGTATCAGTGCCTTGACCACGGCCTTGTGTGTGTTTGGGTATTTATCGGCCCAGGCTTTGGAAACACCAAAGACTTTTTCAGGATTGTCTTTCCAGATTTCGTAATCGGTAATCACCGGCACACCAATGCCCTTGAATACCGCCTGCTGGTTCCATGGTTCGCCTACGCAATATCCGTCGATGGTTCCTGCTTCCATAGTTGCTGGCATTTGCGGCGGCGGGGTAACTGATAACAATGCCTCGGCGTCGATGGTGCCCGAGGTGTCACCCTTGTGCGGTGCGTAGTAACCGGGGTGGATGCCGCCGGCTGCCAGCCAGTAGCGTAATTCATAGTTATGGGTAGACACGGGAAAGACCATGCCCATCTTGAATGGCTTGCCCTCCTCCCTGTATTTTTCGACCACGGGTTTCAGGTACTCAGCCTTGATCGGGTGTACCGGCTTGCCATCCTTGTGAGGGATGACCTTCTTCATCTCCTGCCAGATCTTGTTCGATACGGTAATGCCGTTGCCGTTCAGATCCATCGAAAATGCCGTCACTACTTCTGCTTTGGTACCAAAACCGATGGTGGCACCCAGGGGCTGACCGGCCAGCATGTGCGCCCCATCGAGTTCGCCGTCGATGGTACGGTCTAATAAAACTTTCCAGTTGGCCTGCGCCTCTAAGGTAACGTACAGGCCTTCATCTTCGAAGTAACCTTTTTCATAAGCAATGGCCAGCGGTGCCATGTCGGTGAGCTTGATGAAACCAAATTTAAGGTCTTCTTTTTCAAGGCCCTCGGTTTCGGCAAACACGCTGGTGAAAGATGACAGCAAGAGTGCCGTTGCACCAAAACCTGTGGCCAAATATTTAATAAAACTACAACGCGGGGCGATGTTTATGTATTGCGACACTGAGACTGGCATTGTTCTCTCCTGTAAATCCAAGTTAATTTTTTATTGCACCGACCATCATTAGTCAGCGCACCTGGGAGAGTTAGTGCATATAGCGTGCCAATTGCCGAACATGCCGGTTTGGTCGTTATTACAGGCGATTTATAACGAAATTATTCAAGTTATGCACCACACTGGCATTTTAAAAATAAGGCGTTGCACCTTTTTTGTGCCTTAGTGGATATTCTTCGTTAAACAGGCAGCCAATGTTTCAGTGCTGTAGCATTTCCACTCAGCAAAATAATAAAGCCACAGAGTAAATAATAAACGCCCATCCATATATAATCCCCCCATGAATTCAAACACCACACCCAGCTGGCTGGCCGATGATAAAAAACACGTCTGGCATCCCTACAGCGCAATCGATTCCGGGCTGCCGGTATTCCCGGTCGAGTCTGCCCACGGCGTACGTTTGCAGCTGGCCGATGGCCGTGAACTAATCGATGGCATGTCATCCTGGTGGTGCGCCATTCACGGTTACAACCACCCGGTATTGAACAGGGCGATAACCGACCAGCTCGACTCCATGGCGCACGTCATGTTCGGTGGCCTGACCCACCAGCCTGCAGTTGAGCTTGCCAACAGGCTGGTTAAAATCACCCCCGGTGCTTTACAGAGCGTATTTTTCTCGGACTCGGGCTCGGTGTCGGTCGAAGTCGCGATGAAAATGGCGATCCAGTACTGGCAGACCAAAGAACAGGTACAGAAACAAAAGTTCCTGACCATTCACGGCGGCTACCACGGTGATACCTTTGGCGCGATGTCGGTCAGTGACCCGGTCACCGGCATGCATCGACTATTTGCTGATAGCATCAATCAGCAATTTTTTGTTGATGCACCTGTGCGCGCCTTCGGTGAGACCTGCAGCAAAAATGATATGCAGGCGATGAAAGAAGTACTTAAAGAATACAATGAATACATCGCCGCGGTTATTTTAGAACCCGTAGTACAGGGCGCAGGCGGTATGCATTTCTATTCTGCCGACTATCTCA
>JAPHSZ010000092.1 GCA_026196545.1 Gammaproteobacteria bacterium | reverse complement strand
TGTCATTATCGATGTGACTGGCATTCATAAAGGCCTTGAGCAGATGAATAGAGGAAATGGCCACAATCGAAGCAGCAACTTTTTGCTTGAGAGAACCGGAGTCCAGCTTGCCAAGCCAGGCCAGTTTTTCACTGCCTTCCTTGATATCAATGGTGGATACAAAATTTTCATAACCGCTCAACATCACCATCACCAGCAGGCCGCCAACAAGTGCAATATCAACCAGACTGAGGATCAGCAATACAACCTCGGTCTCTTTCATGCTCAGCAGCATCGGGATAACGTGGATAATTTCCTGAAAAAACTTGATGCCCAGAATAACAAGACCCAGGCTCAAACCTATATAAATAGGGGCCAGCAGCCAGCGACTGGCATAAAGGATGGATTCAGCGGTGCGTTCAATCATGGTGGATAAACCTGGGTTAGTGGATGACATAAGCGTCAGGACCGTATTGTAATGATTAGAATTGATCTACATCAAGAGCCTGCGGTGATATTATTCTAACTTAAATCGTGTTGGAAATTAGCTGTTGGCTAATCACCTGTAGTTATCTCTTCTTCTTGTTGGTGGAGCTGTGAGGCTCCGTTTTTTTTGGTTAAAAATGACGATTTTTACGCTAAATGGCGCCTGGCTACCGATTTTTGGCGAATTCTGGTAAAGTTTGCAACCCAAAAATCTTACACGGATAACCCCATGCAAATCGAAAAAGATAAAGTTGCAACCCTTCACTACACATTAAAAGATAATGAAGGCAATATCCTGGATCGGTCAAGTGATGGCAGCTTTGTTTACCTGCACGGTGCCATGAACATCATTCCAGGGCTCGAAAATGCCCTGGCCGGTAAGTCCAGCGGTGAATCTATCAACGTAAAAATTGCCCCTGAAGAGGCCTATGGCGTGCGCAATGATGAGCACATTCAGGAAGTACCAAAAGGCATGTTTGAAGAAGGTGTTGATATTCAGGTTGGTATGCAGTTTCACGCACAGGGCCCCAACGGCGAAACCCTCATGGTGACTGTCACCGAAGTGAAAGACGAAGTCGTTGTCATCGATGGCAATCATCCACTGGCTGGCATGGAGCTAAACTTTGATGTAAGAGTTATTGATGTCAGGGATGCCTCAACAGAAGAACTTGAACACGGCCATGTTCACAGCCCGGAAGGTTGTGGCCACTAGGCTATAAAACCTGGAATGATTTATGCTGGACGAAGTCGAGCTGGAAGCGCTGTATTACGTTGATGATTCGGGCATACATGGCAAAGGCCTTTATGCCCGCGTCGCAATAAAAAAAGGTACCTACATGGGCACCTACGACGGCCCGGAAGGCGTCGAAGACGGTAGCAATGCGTTACAAAATGGCAGCCATGTTTTATGGGTCGAAGAGGAAGATGGAACATGGACAGGCCGGGATGGCCAGAACATCCTGCGTTACCTCAACCACGGCGCAGAACCCCACGCCGAATTCAATGGTTTTGATTTATACGCCGTAAAAAACATCAGGGCCGGAGAAGAATTGACGATTGATTATGGTGAAGAACCGAACCCAGATCTTTGTTGATAAAAATGCAGCTGTTAATTTAGAAATCAACAGGTAAATAAAAGAACACGAACCGGCCATTTTCAATGTCTACTTTCAAAGTGGCGCCGTGGTAGACGCCGTAATCCACATAGCCGGGCAAAGGGCTGTTGGCGTGGCATTCGCTGGCATGCTGGGGGGATTCAAAGTCGCGGTCTTTATCGTACCATGAGAGCAGCATGTGGGCTTCAAGTTTGTGATCGGCGACCTTGTTCGCTATTTGCATGGCGACCTGGTAATCCGCTGGCGATGGATCCGGAGTAAGCGAAACGGTTTCTACGTTGGAAAAATCAGGTCCCTCCATGTTGCAGTATGAGCCGGGGTCGGGCTTGTCAGTGGTCATTATGGTTGCTCGAAGTTAACGGTGACTTTCTTATCGATATCAGCCGGTATGTTCATTGAGACCGGGCAGTGCCCCATGCGTTCAATGATGTAATCAATATCCGCTTTATCGGGACTGCCTGATTTTATTTTTGCATTGAAGGTAATGTCGACTTTTTTAATGTTCCAGAACTCCCCGGCGCTGAGCTGAAGTTCACCGCGGGCAGATTCGAGCAGTATATTTCGTTCGGCAAAGTTGGTTCGCATGTAAAGATGCTGACAGGAAAACAGGCCGTAAACCAGCAGTAAAAATCCCGGGGACTTTGTGCTCAGATGGAGTTTTTTCCATTCATTTTCTATCCATATTTCTACGCATAGATCAGCGACCTCATTCTTGCCGGTTTTATAGTTGCAGTTCAGTCGTAGGTGGAAATTTTTATCGGTCATAGCGGCGCTCTAAGCTCTGGACATGAATTCGCGGGTTTCGGTGTTTACCTTTATGTTTTCACCAATGGCCAAATACTCGGGCACCTGAACAATCAGGCCGGTAGTCAGTGTTGCGGGTTTGGTTCGGGCGGATGATGAGGCCGCTTTCATGCCGGGTGCGCAATCGGTGATTTCCAGTATAACGGTGGCGGGTAACTCAATGCCGAGTATCTGCCCGTCTGAGATCAGGGCTTTTACGTCTTCCAGGCCTTCTGATAAAAATGGCAGCTCTTCTTCAAGGCTGTCATCGGGCAGGGTGTATTGCTCGTAGCTTTCGTTGTCCATGAAAGTACAACCTTCGGCGTCACGGTATAGCAGCTGAATGGCATTGCGTGTGACTTCGATGGCTTCGATGGTTTCATCGCCCTTGAAGCTGCGCTCAAATTTCTGCTGGCTGCCAATTTCATAACCACTGACTTTATAGAGCGTGCTGCCACTGCGTGAGGACGGGGATTGTACAAATATTTTTTTGACAATGATGTTCTTGCCGTCAATTTTAAAAACAGTGCTGCGTTTCAGTTCATTTGCTCTCATGGTTGCCACATTTAATTAAAGTTAACTAAAAAATTTTTGAAGTTGCTGATTATCGCATTTTTTAGCTATCTTGTTGAGCGGCTAGAATTCCTCGACGCTATAACGGTGAATGATAATGCTGTCGCTCCAGTAATTACCGGGCAAGCCTGATTTCATTTTTAAATGATTGAGAAATTCCTTTTTGTCCTGCACGGATTCCCACACCGAAGGTAAAATGGTTCCACGAAGATGGCCTTCTTCCATGATTAAACCATCAACACCGGGGCGTATCTGTGCCAGCAGGTCATCTTCGGAATCAAAGGTCATTTTTTCGGGTGTGCCAAGGATTGAAATATGAATATCCAGCTGTTCCAGTTCGTCTGCCTGCAATGGTGAAAAGCGACGGTCTGAAAAAGCCGCCGCAAAGGCATTGTGGGCAACATCTTCGGCTAATGGACGAACCGGCTCAAGCATGCCGATGCAACCGCGTAGCTGGCCGTGTTTTTGTAGGGTGACAAAGGTGGCACGTCTGGTTTTCAGGACGGCATCCAGTTTTGTTAAATCTATCGTCAGGGCCCGGCCGCTGGTCAGGCCCGATTTGATGGAGTTGTAGGCGATATCGTGAAGCTGTTGTCGTTGCGCTTTATCAAGCATGATTTTCCCTATTGTTGCACAAAGGCCCAGGCACCATAGCCGACAACCTGATCCTTGCTGCCAGCGGTGTCGCCGGAGTTGCGTAAATCGAGCGTGGTTACTTCCAGGTTATGTTTGCGTGCGGATAGCAACAACCCCATCACAGGATTGCGACCGCAGGCCTGGTCGTAATGAATCTGTTTGCCATCAAGATTTTCAATGGCCTGACAGGTGGCCGCATCCATCTGTTGTGCCGTGTGGTAGTCGTGGTAATGGCTCAGGTCGGATGAGATCACGATCAAGGTTTCATTGCCGCCCCAGATGGCTTCCAGAACCTCATGGACATCGGTGCTGCTGGCATCACCGACCACCAGCGGCAGCAGCGTAAATTCATCGAGCGCCTGTTGCAGGAACGGCAGTTGAACTTCGAGGCTGTGCTCCTGTGCGTGGGTCAGGTCAAATTCCTGTACCTGTGGAAACTGAAGCAGTCTGTCGCTGAGTTCGCGATCGATAGGAATAGCACCCAGCGGTGTTTCAAAGAAATCAGCGCTGCTGGTCGCCAGCCCGGACAGGGGCACACGGTGACAGGGGCCGAGCAGGACAACGCGATGTATTTTATCCTTGCCTGCAATGAGCTGTGCGAAGGCGCTGGCGGCGATGGGGCCGGAGTAAATGTAGCCGGCGTGTGGCACGATGATGGCCTTGGGTACAGGAGCAGTGACACGAGCATGCGCGAGCATGGACTGAACCTCTGCCCGAAGTTGAGTAGGGTTACCGGTATAAAACATATCAGCAACTGCAGCGGGTCGAATGCCGGACATAATGCACCTCCTCTGTATGCTCATATTATGCGACCAATGGGCTTTAAATGTATAGTGTTTAGCACTATATTGAGTGCTATAGGTGACCTGAAATGACAGCGCAAAAAGAAAATATTTTAATGACGGATGCAGGTGTGGTGCCAACCCGGTACTGGCACCTGCTGGATGATGGACGTGTGCAGTGCGATCTGTGTCCGCGTGAATGCAAGTTGCATGAGGGTCAGCGTGGCCTGTGTTTTGTGCGTGCCCGTGTTGAAGACCAGATTGTACTCACTACTTATGGACGCTCGAGTGGCTATTGCATCGACCCTATCGAGAAAAAACCGCTGAATCATTTTTTACCGGGAACGCCGGTGCTGTCGTTTGGCACAGCGGGCTGTAATCTTGCCTGCAAGTTTTGCCAGAACTGGGATATCAGCAAGTCGCGTGAACTGGATACCCTGATGGACAGCGCTGATCCCAAAACCATTGCTCGAGCCGCTGAAGAACTGGAATGTCGTAGCGTGGCTTTCACCTATAACGACCCGGTGATTTTTCATGAGTATGCGATTGATGTCGCCAAGGCCTGCAAAAAGCGCGATATTAAAACGGTGGCCGTGACCGCAGGTTACATCAGTCCTGAGCCACGCGTTGAATTTTTTCAGCATATGGATGCGGCCAATGTCGATCTAAAAGGCTTTAGCGAAGATTTTTACTGGAAAGTGACCGGCTCGCATCTGCAGCCGATACTTGAAACGCTGGAATACATTCATCATGAGACCGATGTCTGGATGGAATTAACGACCCTGCTGATCCCCGGTTATAACGACAGTGAAAAGGAAATCAATGAAATGACCCAATGGGTGGCGGAGAAGCTGGGGCCTGATGTGCCCATGCATTTCACCGCTTTTCATCCTGATTATAAACTGATGGATGCGCCAGCAACGCCCATGGCGACCCTGAAAAAGGCACGCGAAATTGCGCTAAAAAATGGTATTCATCATGCCTATACCGGCAATGTGCACGATGTAGATGGGGAGAGTACCTATTGCCATTCTTGTGGCACGCGGCTGATTGAGCGGGACTGGTACGTGCTGGGTGAGTGGAATCTTGATGACAGGGGCTGTTGTAAAAAGTGTGGCACGCAGTGTGCCGGGGTGTTTGAGTCGGGCCATGGAAACTGGGGTTCGAAACGTCAGCCCGTGCGCTTATCAGACTATAATAAGTAATGCGGCGCCTGTTGTGATCGGCATTAGGCTATAAATTGCGCGGAAATTTGCTATCATTCGTCGCCTGTTCGGGGGGGTTATCGAGATACCGTCATTTGGAACTAAAAATGATTTAACTCCCTCTAAATGTATACGTTTAGTATCTTAAGCAAGGCAACTGGTTACACACAAATATGTACGAATCGTTTTACGGCTTGAAAGAAAAGCCGTTCTCAATGCTACCCGACCCCGGATTTCTATATCTGAGTAAAAAGCACCAGAAGGCGCTGACCCTGTTTGAGTACGGTTTGATGAATAATGCAGGTTTTTCTGTCATCAGCGGTGAAATTGGTTCGGGCAAAACCACCTTGCTCCGTAAACTGCTTGAAAACATGGATCGTAGAATTACGGGGGGTATGATCACCAATACCCATCAGGGATTTGGTGAACTGCTGGACTGGGTGTTGTCGGCTTTCGATATTCACGAAAAAGGTCTGAGCCAGGTCGAGAAGCACCAGCGTTTCATGGATTTTCTGATTGAACAATATGCATCCAAAAAAACCACGCTGCTGATTGTAGATGAAGCGCAGAATATGGCTGCCGATAAACTGGAAGAGCTGCGCATGCTCTCCAATGTGAACTCGGAAAAAGACCAGGTGCTGCGAATCATTCTGGCCGGACAGCCCGAGCTTAAAGATACCTTGCACCTGCCTGAGCTGATGCAGTTTGTTCAGCGCATTTCAGTGGATTATCATCTGGGGTCGCTGGATGAAGAAGATACCTGCGCTTATATCGCACACCGCATATCTGTTGCGGGTGCGGAGGAGGCCGTATTCACCGAAGCGGCCAGCAAGCTTATCTATAAGTATAGTGGTGGCACCCCACGCCTGATAAACCTGCTGTGTGATACTGCAATGGTTTATGGTTTTGCCGATCAGCAAACCGTGATTGATGAAGACCTGGTCGCCGAGATGATAATCGAGCGCATGGAAAATAGCCTGGTGCCGCTGGCCTGCAGCGAACCACCAAAAAAAAAAGCTAAAAAACTCATAATAGCTGAGCCTGTTGTTGAACAGGTTGATGTCCCAAAAAACACAGATTCTGATACTGCCGAGCCAGACACAGCCGAGCACGATTTTGGTGAAAAGGTATTGCAGGCAGTGGCTTCTGAAAATGAAGCCAAACCTGATGAGGCTGAACAGCCAGAAATAAAATCTATAGAAATTGAAGAAGAGATTTCCGAGGATGAAGAAATTATTTCAGAGCCAGATACTTTTGCTAAACAGCATGTAATTGACCGTTTTAGTTTTATGAACTCAGTATTGTTGGGAGTGGTGGTACTGTTTGTGATATTCCTGCTCATCTCATCGGCTACTGAAGAGGATGCAGAGATGACCGTGCCTGTTATTGAGGAACCTGAGCCTGTTATTAGCCCTGTTGAACCAGTGCAACAGCTTAATGATCAGCCTGCTGTTCAGTCAATTCCAGATGAGGTAAAAAACCAGCTGGATGAGGCAAAAAAAGCGGAACAGGAAATGCTACGCCGTCAACAGGAGGACGAGGCCAGAATGAAGGCGCTGCAGGAAAAGGCCGCGAAGTTGCAGTCTGAGCGTGACAGGGCTCTGGCTAGAGCTCAGGCAGAACAGGAAAAACGAGCTGCTGAGGCTGAGGCGGCAAGATTGGCAGAAGAGCGCGAACAGGAAGCGCAAAAAGTGGCTGAGCAGGCAAAGGCAGCGGCGCAGGCCGAAGCAGAAAAAACAAAACGGTTGGAAGAGTTAAGGGCCAGGGAAAAGCAGGAAAGTGAAGCGGCCCTACAGGTGCAGCAGGAAAAACTGGATGCTGTGGTTGGGTCAGTTGAGGTGCCGGCATCTGAGACCGAGTTGAAAAAAGAAGAGGCGGAGATCCCGGAAGATGATCGTTGTCAGGGACCGGCAGCGCGGTTTCTGTCTATCTGTCGTTAGCAATACAGTGGCTTATTTATTGTCCCGGCATCGGGCAAATGTTTCACCGTTATCGATAGCTGGGTTCTGTACCGTGGCTTCATCGGGGAACAGCTCCTTAAGGTCAGCCATGCCTAAGGTTTCGCCTTTCTCTTCATAGCGTTGCCAGATTTTATCCCAGCGTTCATCGCTAAAATAAAAACCGATGGGTAACAGGCAAACGGTATTCTGGTTGAAATCGGTGATGACTTTGGGTTCTGTCAGTTTTCCAGCTGCCATGGTTCGTGCCTCTGCTTATTATCATGCTGCTCAACGATACAGATTATACACTGGCTATTCGGCGTTAAAAATGGAAGGTGTTAGAATAGCGCTACATTGATAAATTTTATTTAACCTGCCGTTTTCTGCTTGTATTTGTCTGTGGATATCAAGTAAAAAGCGGT
The DNA here is from genome assembly GCA_026196545.1 of Gammaproteobacteria bacterium. Classification (GTDB taxonomy): domain Bacteria; phylum Pseudomonadota; class Gammaproteobacteria; order SZUA-229; family SZUA-229; genus LH-M37. The sequence goes on along the minus strand of JAPHSZ010000092.1, from coordinate 5,483 downwards.
TCATGATTATGTAACAGGCGGTGAGCCATGACTAGCAGTAGCAAAATTAACGAAATTCTTCAAAGCACTGAGCCAGAGGAATCAGCAGAATATTTGCAGTCCTATCTTGAAAATAAGCAGAAGGAACTGGAAGATCTGCCCGATGATACCAGTGAGCTTGATAAGTCCTATTTAAAGCTGGATATTGCCGAGGCGCTGGTTGGCCTGAATCGGTCAGCAGAGTGCTGGGAACTCGCACGCGAGGCTTTTGATGTTTTTCTTGAGAATGAGCAGTGGGAGGCGGCGGTTCAATGTTGCGATGCGCTGTATCAAAGTGGTCAGCCCGCATCCCTGGCCGCGCTGGGCCAGGGTGTCTGGCTGGCGGTGACCTATCCGATTGACCCGCAGTTATCCATTAACATGCTGGGTTATGTGATTGATGAAACGCCAGCGACGGCAGATGGCGCGGCGGTGGCTGCGGTTACTGCGCACTATATCGCAGACATGCGCACAGAAGGCGAAGCACACAAGAGTATGACCTTTATGACCAATCAATTACTGGCCAATGTGGCGCGTGAACATTCCGGTATCACCAATCAGGAAGAAATGAATGCGTGGATGGAAAAATTGCAGTTGCTCGATCCTTCAATTTTCCTGCCACGCCTGTCGATGGTGCTTGGCGCGATTGTCCCGCAGGATCAGTGGTGGTTTGATCGTGATGTGTTACGTGAAAAGATCAGCGATTAAGGCGCGGTCAAAGAAAGCAGGTTTTATTCCAGAGAAAGCCCGCTGATATCAGGAATCGGCGCCTTCTCTTTTTCTTTGGGGTTTTCGATCACGTCGGCACCGACTTCAGCCATGGTGATATCGCTAATATCGCCGATTTCCTGAGGTGCGACTTCAATGGGGTTTTCGATTACATCTGCGCCGACTTCAGCCAGGGTGATATCACCCGTGTCTACATCAGCGGCCTGTTGTGCGATCTTGGCAGTGAGTGTTGCCGGGCTGGCTGTAGGTGAAGGTGTTGAGCCTGGGGCCTGAGCCGGAGGTTCAGCAGGCGCGGGTTCCGCTGCAACTTCTTCAATTTTGATTACCAGGCCAATATTCTCTAATGCGACGCGGTACTTGTCTGCCATAAGGTCATCGACATTGGCTTTGATGACCTTGCGGCCACCTGCAAAATAAGCGGCAAGTTTGGCCGGTTCAGTTTTGAACATTTTTGCCATATTTTGCATGACGACGTCTTTGTCTTTGCCTGGCTGAAGAATGCCGTAAAAAACAATATCAAAGAGTGCTTCGCTCATAATTATTACCTGTCTGCATACCTTTTAAATCATTGCTCCTGCCCGATTAGTGTAGACGAAATTGACTATTTCAGCAGGGGGGAGGGCTTATTTTTTCTCCGGCCGTGTGAATGAGACTACGTGTGACGTTTTGGGTTCATCAATATAGCGGGGGCGAGCTGCATTAGTCTGGCCCTGTTCTTCTGCCAGTTCCCTTTCGCGAGCCGAAATCAGAACGAAACAATGTTTGATGTTTTCAATGGTCTGTTCTGTGAGTGGATGCTGCATACCCGGCGGCGGTGTAGTTTCACGCACTACGGCTGAAAGTGTCTTGCGCAGGGTGATTAGAATTTTCTGATCTATTGAGAGGTCATCGCTGTTCATAATAGGGTGTTTGGGCTTTGTGATAATGGAGGTATAATAGTTTAGCAAATTACTGGGTTATTATGTAAGCAGCACCAGTGTGGCAATTAGCTGTATGCTGTATGCTTAAATATCGGGGTTATAAATTGAAGGGTTAATAAAATGCCATATTATATTTACAAGATGACAGCTCAGGAGGGCATGAGCCTGGTGAAAAATCTTGAGCTGCTGGGTGAGTCCGATTCATTTAAAGAGGCAAAAAATCAGGCCAGAGAGCTCAGGCAGAAGCAGGATGGCGCCGAAGGTGTGATGATTAAAGTGATGTTTGCCGAGAACCAGTTACTGGCCGAAGAGCAGCTGCTGGAGCACCGTGATAAGCCTATATTGATGGAACACGAGAAATAGCCATTGGTTCGATGGAAGAGAATGAGTACAGGGCAAAATACCGGGAAATAGCAATAAATCACTGTGCTTTTGAGAAAGCGCTGACCAATAATCAGTGTAGATGCCAGCTTTCTCAGCATTTCTGGCTGGCTGATCGTGAAGGTTATACCTGTAAGTCACCGGAGATGGCGTCGAAATGCCATGAAATTCTAGCGAAGATCCGGGAAAACTCAAGATTTGTGCTAAAAATGCACGAAGTTGATGCACCGTTGCCACATAATATGGAGATTCGGGTTCAGGTTGGTGGTCTCAGGGGGCTGAGGGCTGTTCTGGGTTCAGATGAAACGGGTCTATTGATCAGCGATATTCGTAGCCTGATTGAACAGGCCGAGCAGCAGTTTGAAAATATGGATGCATTACCCTACAGTGAGATAGTACAATCCATCGCCAGTTTTCAGACTCGGAGACACGGTAAAAGCAAGCGAAGCCGTGATACCGACTAAAGAGGTTAATATGTTTAAAACAAAAATTGTTCGCGCACGTTCCACCGAAGAATACGTCAATATGATTGAGCAGGTGCTGGATGACCTCTGGGATATCAGACAGTCGATGGAATTCGATGGTGAAGGTATTGTCGATATGGGTGATTTTATCGATGAGCTGGAAGGCAGCATGAAAGAAATTTACCAGTCGATGAAAGACGGTAGCTATGAGTTTGCCACGGGTGATTTCCCGTTTATGGCTTCTCTGGATAATTATCATGAGTCAATGCTGCCCTTCCGTTTCCTGCTGGTGCGTATCAATGAAACGCATATGAAAGGGCTGGAAATCAGTGAGGAAGAAAAATAACAGATTTTTCTACACAACAGGCACTGAATCGTAAGGGAGAATAAAATCATGAAGAAAGCGCTTGTGGTCATTCTGGTTTTGCTGCTGCTCACGATAGTGACCGCAGCGACGTTTATTTATACCTTTGATGCCAATCAATACAAGGAAGAAATAGCCCATGCTATAGGTGAGCTGACTAACCGCCCGGTTAGCATATCGGGTGATGTGGAGATTTCAGTTTATCCATGGATTGGTGTAAAGCTCAATCAGGTCAGCATAAAAAATAAGGCAGGCTTTAGCAAAACCAATTTTGCCACCGTCGGGCAGTTTGATATCAGCGTAAAAATAAGCCCCCTGCTAGACAAGCAGCTGGATGTTGACAGGCTGGTGCTGCATCGTCTGGTTGTTGATTATGAAAAAAATAAGGCTGGCGAAAACAACTGGTCAGATTTTGCGGCTGGCGGCAAAGATGAAAATATTTTGTCCAAATTTGGCATAGCAGGACTGGCCATTGGCGGCATAGAAATGACCGATGCCAGTTTTAGCTGGTTCGATGCCAGTACAAATAAAAAATTTGAAGTATCAAAGATTGGCCTTGATACTGAAGAAATAATTAAAGGCCAGCCTTTGCCAATTAGCCTGAAGGCCTATATTGAAAGCAACCAGCCTGAATGGCGTTCTGCTGTTTCAGTCAAAACAAATCTTGAGTTTACCGATGACCCATTGGTGTTTAACGCTAATGGTATCAAGTTGAAAGCCAAGGCGGCTTTTCCAGGTAGTAATATAAACAAGCTTTCATTTGCGATGATCAGCGATAGTAAGATCAACTTGCATGATAATAAGGCAAAACTGGATAACACCAAATTTAGCCTGTTTGGCCTGGTGATGAGCGGTTCATTCGATGTTGATAATATTTTTTCCGTACCGGTGATTGAAGGGCCATTAAAGGTTAAAAAATTCAGCGCTGAAAAACTGGCGAAAAAATTTGAAATTAGCATTCCGGCAATGGTTAATGATCAGAGCCTGAAAAACATTTCAATGACGGTTGCATTTAAATCCGATTTTACAAACATATATCTTGATAACCTATTTGCAAATATAGACAAAAGCCGCGTCAATGGATTTGTTCATATCACCGTAGATGAACAGACTACAGTTAAATATAAGCTTGATGTCAATAATGTTGTGCTGGATGATTACAAGACTGTGGAAGTGGGCAGCAATGATGAAATTGCATTACCACTTGACCTTATACGGTCAGTCAATCTTGAAGGCTCATTTGACGTTGAAAAAGCAATGATCGATGACATTGAGGTGACATCATTTCATGTGGATTCAGAAATCAGGGACGGTGTTATAAAGGCTAACCCGATCACCATGTGGCTGGGTGAGAGTGAACTCAGGGCCGCCATGGAGCTTGATGCGCGTGCTACACCGCTGGGCAAGTTTACTGTTGCAGTAAAAAATGTTGATGCAAAAGCGGGTATCAATCCATTGTTAAAGACCGTGCTGGGCAATGAAGATATATTTCTGGAAGGCGCTGCTGATATTGATATAAATATCAGGACAAAAGGCACCAGTATTTCAGAGCAGAAGTCATTGGCAAAAGGCAAGGCTAAAGTCTCAATGGTGAAGGCAATTGTACATGGTATCGACTTTGATCATGCCTCACGGTCTATTGTTGCTGATTATGCAAATAAAAATAAATTTCGTACGCGAAAGTCTTATGTCCCCGAGTACAAACCAGATGTACAAACAGAATTTAGTCGGCTTAGTGCCAGTTTTAACATTGCTGATGGCAAATTAAATAACAAAGATTTATCTATGATTTCGGATAATGTAGACATTACAGGCTCAGGCAACATTGATTTCATTAAAAGCAAACTGGATTACAGGCCTGTGGTTGATATAAAGGTAAAAAATAGAACTGATATACGCGACAAGTTGAGAGACCACCCTATGGAATATCGTCTACAAGGTGATTTTGAAAACATAAAAGCAGTATTCGAACTTGATAAATATGAATTGCTTGTTGGCCGTTTACTGCTGCAGGAATCAAAAGCAAGAAGATTCAGGCAAATGAACACCCAGAAAAAGAAACTGTGGTAATAGCAATTGATTGCTAACTAACAAATGATTGGTGAGCTTCTTTTTGTACCAGCACTAAAAAATATATAAGTTATTCCTCTATTGCGACTGCTACCTGATTAGATACCAGTCGCTCCATTCCATCTATAGATAAATTCATGTCGTAATTGCGACAAAATGACGCGCGACATTGTGTCACTACCAAAGTCATTTTGGCTTGGCTAAGATCGCGTTTCAGAAAAATCCTGATAAAAAAAGAATAGAGAGAATCAGTGATGGCGTTGATGATTACTGAAGATTGCATCAATTGTGATGTATGTGTTCCAGAGTGCCCCAACGAATCTATATCAATGGGGGATGATATTTACATAATTGAATCTGCATTGTGTACAGAATGTGTTGGTCATTTTGAGACATCGCAGTGTGTAGATGTATGCCCGGTGGATTGTATTATCAACGATCCAGATCATGAAGAATCAGAGAGCCAGCTGCTCGAAAAGTATGAGTGCCTCGCTGGCGCAGTTGCATAAAAATAAAAAATGAGTCAATAAAATGAGT
>JAPHSZ010000022.1 GCA_026196545.1 Gammaproteobacteria bacterium | reverse complement strand
TTTTTCTTGGTGATGCGCCACAGGTAAAAGTAGTGGTAAACGATATGTCGGTAAATATTGAAAAATACATACGTAAAAATAATGTAGCGCGTTTTAAAGTATCTGTTGATCAGCAACAGGTTGTATTTCATTAACCTAAATAGATTCAATTTTCATGGCTAAATCTCTTAAATCCATTCGTGGTATGCATGATGTATTGCCTGAAGATTCACCGCGTTGGCAGGCTTTTGAGTCAAAAGTCAGGCAGTTAATGGATTCCTATGTGTATAGTGAGATTCGTACGCCAATTGTTGAATCTACAGATTTGTTTTGCCGTTCGATTGGTGAAGTAACAGACATCGTTGAAAAGGAAATGTATACCTTTGATGACAGAAATGGAGACCGTTTGACTTTGCGTCCCGAGGGAACGGCGAGCTGTGTCAGGGCGGGTATACAGCATGGAATTTTGCACAATCAGGTTCGTCGTCTCTGGTATATGGGGCCGATGTTTCGACATGAGCGCCCACAGAAAGGCCGTTATAGGCAATTTCATCAGCTGGGTGTTGAAGCATTTGGTATTGCTGATGCGGATATTGATGCTGAACTGATTATTATGAGTTCACGTTTATGGCGTGATCTGGGTCTAAAAGATTTACGTCTTGAATTGAATACGTTGGGAAGTGCCGCCTCTAGAGAAGAATATCGTAAGGTACTGGTAGAATATCTCGAAACACATCGTGATCAGCTGGACGAAGACAGTTTGCGCCGGATTTACAAAAACCCATTGCGCGTGCTCGATAGCAAAAATCCCGAGATGGAAACCCTGATCACCAATGCACCTGATCTGCATGACCATCTTGATGATGAATCAGTGGAACATTTTGAACGATTAAAAGTCTATCTGGATGCAGCGGATATTAAATACACAATCAATCCAAGACTGGTTCGCGGCCTGGATTATTATTGCAAAACGGTATTTGAATGGGTGACGGAAAGTCTCGGCGCGCAGGGTACGGTATGTGCCGGTGGGCGTTACGATGGCCTGGTTGAACAGTTAGGTGGAAAAACTTCACCTGCTGCGGGTTTTGCGATTGGTGTAGAGCGTTTACTGGCCTTGATGGAAGAAACCGGGGTTTCATTTCAGGAAAAGCCGATGGATGTTTATTTGATACCAAAATCACCAGCGGATATTGAACGGGCTTTAAGGTTATCAGAGTCTTTGCGTGATGCATTGCCGGGATTAAAGATACAAATGCATTGTGGTAGTGGTTCGCATAAATCGCAGATGAAAAAAGCGGGTAATAGTGGTGCTGAGCTAGTTCTGTTTGTGGGTGATGATGAACCAGGTCAGGTTGTTGTTAAGTATATGCGTGAAGACAGAGGTCAGCAGGTTGTTGATCAGGGCGAGCTTATTAATTTTTTACAGAAAAATAATTAGGAAAATGTAATGCAAGATTTTGAAACAGAAGAACAGCAGGTAGAAGCTGTTAAAAAATGGTTGAAAGAAAATGCTAGTTCATTATTAATTGGACTGGCTATTGGCGGCTTCTCACTGGGGGGCTGGAATTTCTATCAGCAGACGCAATATCAGCACGGTGTTGAGGCTAGTGATATGTATGTCGCACTTGTTGCGCAGGTTGAGGCTAGTTCAGCTAGTGAACTTGATTTAGCCTCAGCTGACAAGTTGCAGGCGGGTTATGCTGATACACCTTATGCCGCTCTGTCTGCAATGGCCGTGGCCAAGCATGAAATAGCAGCTGGGAATAACGAGCAGGCGGCTTCACGTCTGCAATGGGTTGTTGATAATGCCATTGATGAAGAAATGGTGTATGTGGCTCAACTGAGACTGGCCAGGCTGATGATTGCGCAGGAAGAATATGACAGGGCAGAGGCTTTGCTATCGGTAAAACATTCTGCGGCCTTTGATGCTTTGTATGAAGAGCTTAAAGGCGATATGTTTGCTGCCAAAGGTGAACTTGAGCAGGCACGCATTGCATATGATAAGGCGATTGCTTCAGGGAATTCAAGTCACTGGCTGCAGTTGAAGCGCCAGGATTTAGGCTCTTCAGAATTCAATCAATCAGAGTCGATTGAGCCTGCTGCATGATAAGAATTTATAAATATGTTCTGGCGTTTTTTATTTCTGTGCTAGTGGTTGGCTGTGGTGGTAGTGATGATAATTCAGAACCACCCGCACTGCTGACTGAATTTGAAGAAACGAAAAAATTAAATGAACAATGGTCTCTGCGTACCCACAGTGCCATTGATCAGCAGTTTTTATTCATTGAGCCGTTGTTGTTAAAAGATAAAATAATCACAGCTGGCCGGGATGGCGTTGTTTCGGTTATAGATGTCAATGAAGGGCAACATATTAAAGACATCAATCTTGATGTTACTTTGAGTGGTGGTGTTGGTGGTGATGATGATCTCTGGTTTGTCACGACAAGAGATGGTGAGCTAATTGCGATTGATGTGGTGACCAGCTCAATCAAGTGGCGAGTTGAGGTGCCGAGTGAAGCTTTGTCTCGTCCTGTGGTAGCTAAAAATTCAATTTTAATCCGCACGGTAGATGGGCAAATCCTTAGTCTTGATCGAGCTACTGGAAAAACACGATGGAGCTATCAGCAAACTAAACCTGCTCTAACTTTACGTGGCAGTGGTTTATTAATAGTTGATCATGATCGAATTTATGCGGGCATGGCCAGTGGCCGTCTTGTTGCGCTGTCTCTGAATAATGGTGAAGTAATCTGGGATGTAACACTTTCTTCACCACAGGGTCATTCAGAAATACAAAGACTGGTTGATGTAGATGGCCGCGCTGAATTATCTGGTTCTATTTTATATATTGCTGGTTATCAGGGCCGCCTTGCTGCAATTGATGTGCAGCAAGGCCAGTTTCTATGGGCGCGAAACTTCTCCACATATAGTGGTGTGACGGTGACTAACAAGGCCATATATAGCAGTGATGAGCGTAGTCATGTTTGGTCGCTGGATCGCCAAACTGGTGCGACTTTATGGAAGCAGGAGAAACTGCAGGCTCGAAAAGTAACGCGACCAGTTGTGGTTGGCGATTATCTTGTAGTGGGTGATGTTGATGGTTATTTGCATGTGATGTCCAAATTTGATGGGCGTTTTGTTGCCCGAACTTCAATAGGCGGTTATGAGGATGAATTTATCAATGAAAATGGTGTTCTTGTTGCCCCCGTTGTCGCGGGTGAATCAATAATTGTTACTACCCGTGATGGCATGTTGTATTGCTATACCATTGATGATCTGGTGCAAGCCGAATAAAACGGCCTGCTTTTCATTATGAATCCTATTCTGTCATTAGTGGGGCGTCCCAATGTAGGCAAATCTACACTGTTTAATGTGCTAACCAAAAGTCGTGATGCACTGGTGGCGGATTTCCCCGGTCTCACTCGAGATCGGAAGTATGGCCATGGTTCATACGATTCCAGAGAGTTTGTTGTTATTGATACCGGTGGTCTGAGTGGTGAAAGTGAAGAGCTTGATGAACATATGGCCAAACAAACCCTGCTGGCGATTGAAGAATCCAATGCGATTTTATTTCTGGTTGATGCGCGTGATGGCCTGACTTCAGCAGATGAAGTGATTGCAAATCAATTGCGTCGAACCGGCAAGCGGGTGACCCTGGTTGTCAATAAAAGTGATGGCCTGGATGCGCGCACTGTCAGTAGTGAATTTTATGCACTGGGGTTTGGTGAGCCTCTGGTTATTGCGGCAGCGCATAATCGCGGCATTAATGATTTGTTGAATAGTGCCCTGAGTGACTTTGAAACAGGTGAAGATGAAGAACTGCCGCACGAATCTGAGCAGGGCATTAAAGTTGCTTTTGTAGGTCGGCCTAACGTGGGCAAATCAACGCTGGTTAACCGTGTGCTAGGTGAAGAGCGTGTGGTTGTATTTGATATGCCGGGTACGACACGTGATAGTATTTTTATTCCTTTTGAACGAGAAGGCCAGCGTTATACCCTGATCGATACAGCAGGTGTGCGCCGTCGCCGTTCAGTGAAAGAAGCGATTGAAAAGTTCAGTGTTATTAAATCCATGCAGGCTATTGACGAAAGTAATGTTGTTGTAATGATGATCGATGCGCAAAGAGAAGTCGCGGACCAGGATCTGCATTTACTGGGTTATGTGCTGGAAGCAGGCCGTGCTCTGGTGATGGTGTTTAATAAGTGGGATGGTCTGGATGAGCACCAGAAAGACAAAATTAAAATGGACATAGAAAAGCAGCTGGGTTTTACCGAGTTTGCTGAAATGTTTTTTATTTCTGCGTTGCACGGTTCCAATGTGGGTCTGCTCTACGATGCAATAGGACGCGCCTATGCATCGGCCATCCGAAAAGTCTCAACGCCGGAACTAACTCGGTTGTTAGAAAAAGCCGTAGCAGCACATCCCCCACCATTGGTGAGTGGTCGAAGAATCAAGCTGCGTTATGCCCATCAGGGCGGCATGAATCCGCCACGTGTGGTCATTCATGGCAATCAAACTGACTTATTGCCAGCCTCTTATAAGCGTTATTTATCGAGTTTTTTTATAAAATCACTGAAAATTGTCGGCACACCGGTAAAAGTTGAGTTTAAGAGTGGTTCAAATCCTTTTCAGGGCAGAAAAAATCTATTGAGCCAGCGCCAGCAATTCAAGCGCCGCAGAATGGTGCAATTTATCAAGCGCAAAGATAAAAAACGTAAAAATAAGCGTGATCGATGATGGTGGTAAATCTTTATTAATCAGCAAATTATATCAATTTCATTTGTTGAATTTAAACAATCGAGTTTAATTGCTTGCCAAAGATGGTTTTTGGTCTATTTTATAAACAATGAACAAAAATAGAGGATAAGCAAATGTTTAAAAAGATAACTGTTCTTGCCGGTGCAATGGCAACAACAATGGCTGCTTCATCGGTCTCAGCAATCCAGTTTGATGGTTTTTTGACTGCGGGCGCTTCATGGCACGATGATGAAAATAAAAATCGTTATATTGGTAGTCTGGGTGATCGTGGTGTGATCGAAGATGCCAGTTTTGAGACAGATACCCGTTTTGGTTTGCAGATATCGTCAGACATAGCAGAAAATATGTCTGTAGTCTCTCAGATTCTGGGGACAGGTGTTAACGGAAATTTTGATGCCATTGTCGAGTGGGCTTATGTGGATTATGAAGCCAATGACTGGTTGAGTATCCATGCGGGTAAAATTAAGCAACCGGTTTATCTGGTAAATGACTATGTAGAGGTGGGTTATGCTTATCCCTGGATCCGTCCTCCTGTTGAAGTGTATTATTTAAATAATCCGCTTAATACTGTAAATGGTATTGAATTCCTACTGCAATTCCCAGTAGGACCTGGTGTGCTTTCATTCCAGCCTTATTTTGGTTCAAACAGGGAAGATATTCCTAATACCGGTGGTGCTGCATTTTTCGAGGCTGAGAGAATTCGTGGTATTGATATTAAATATTCAGGCAAAGGATACACTGCTCATGCCAGTAGCTTTAGTTGTGATGTGAAGCTACAAGGTGGTTTTTCATCTCAGGCACAATTAGCACCACCACCATTTCCAATAGCATCAGTCAATGTTGATTTAACCGGGGAAGGTAAGTGTGAAGTTAATTCAGCGGGTTTTAATCTGGATATGGCAAATGTTGTGATGTATGCAGAATGGCAGAAACGTTTGACTAATGAAACGCTTTCTCGGCCTTTTGGTGATCAGGACGCCTGGTACACTACGTTGGGTTACCGCTTTGGCAAATGGCTGCCGCATATTACTTTCGCGTCAATTGATGGCAAGGCTTCAATGGAAACAGATGCTTCTGGAGACTGGGCTGTAACTTGCGCTACCCCTAATCCACTTATATGTGGTGGTACTGGTAATAGTTTGATGAATTTCCCGGTAGCGATACAGACATCAGTAACCTATGGTCTGCGTTATGAGATTAATGATAGTGCGGCACTCAAGATTGAGCACAGTGTTGTGGATGTTGAGCAGGACCCTAGTGAACTAACTGATAATTTCGGTATGAACTTTGGTTTATTTGATACCAGCTTTACCAATATGCCACCAATGGAAAAAGTTGGCGTAACCAGCATTGCACTGGATGTTATATTCTAGAAGTTAGTTATAATCTATATCATAAGCAGGGACGCATGATATAAGATGCTAAATAAATGTGTAAAAAATTAGTCATTCCTGTTCGGATTAGGTGCTTATGTTATTAGCTCATTATAAAAATAGTTCGAAGCGACAAATAAACCGGGTTAAAAATGCAGGTTTATTTGTACTGTCCTGTATTTTTATGCTGTGTTCATTGTCTGCTTATGCAGATGGTTTGTTTGATTTTCAGATGAAGCTGGCAAAAAAGGGGAATGCTGAGGCTGAATTTAAAGTTGGTGAAATGTACGAAACAGGCTTTGGTGTAAAAAAAGACCAGAAGCAGGCTGAAATCTGGATTAAAAAAGCAGCAGCCCAGGGACATGAAACAGCCGGTTTTAAATTATTATACTGGGATATCAAGAAGAATGGTTTAAAAGGTGAGAGTAAGAAAAAATTTGCTGCCTTAAGAGCTAAGGCAAATGATGGCAATCCTCAGGCAATGTATTACCTTGGTAAAATGTATGCCTATGGAGTTGGTGTTAAAAAGAACTATGATAAGTCACTGGACTGGTTAAATAAGGCAACATTTGTCGGTTCACTTGAGGCTGAAAGAGAGGCCGTAGTAGTCAGAGAGATGAAGCAAAAATCGCTCGCCAAAAGCCGTAAAGCTGATGAGCAACGTAAGGCAAAAGAAAAGCAGCAGGAAAAATTACTAGAAGAACAAAAGCAGAAAGCAGAAGCCAGGGCAAAGGCTGAAGCTGAAAAGAAAAAGCAGGTGCTCGAAAAGAAGCAGGCGCTAAATAAAGAGAAAGAGCTGGAGCAGCAAAAGACAAAACAGCAGGAAGCAGATGCGGCTAAACAGGCTGAGCTTGAAGCTAAGAAACAGCAGCAGGCAGAGGCAAAAGCAAAGGAAGAAGAAAAACGAAGAAAGCAGGCGTTGCTTAAAAAGCAGGCTGAGGAAATGAAAAAGAAAGCGAAGGAAACGAAATTTGAATCTGATCCGTGTAAGGGCAAGTCAGCTCGTTTCCTTTCTACCTGCCGTTAAATTATCGGGTGGTTATTAAGTAAAGGTTGTATAATCTGGTTACCTTAATCAGTCTTATATGACCTTTTTTCATGTCGAAAAAGAAAAAGACCAGATCAGGCAGTCGTAAGCCTGCTACAGGCCATAAGCGTCACAAACGGTCTCATACTAAATCCAGGCGAAAGTATTTAAAGCTTATTCCGCTACTGCTAATCGTCAGTGTGGTTTATCTTGTCTATCTGGATGTAAAAATAATTAGTAAATTTGAAGGCAGAATCTGGCAATTGCCAGCTCGGGTTTATGCACGGCCGTTAGAAATTTATCAGGGAATGACTTTAACTGCGTCTCAGCTGATGCTTGAGCTCGATACCTTAAATTATTCAAATGAAAAAAATTCGTCACTGGAACCAGGACAGTTTCGAGTTTCTGGCGATTATTTTGATATTTCAACTCGTGGCTTTGAATACTGGGATGGAGCTGAGCCAGGTCAGATGATTCGTGTCAGGATCTCGGATAATAAGGTAACTTCCCTCAGTAATTTGTCTGATGGCGAATCACTCGCATTGGTCAGGCTGGATCCTGCGTATTTGACCGGTATCTTTCCTGCACATGGTGAAGACAGGGAACTGGTTCGTCTTGAAGATGTGCCAGAAAAATTAATTGCCATGCTCATTTTGGTTGAAGATCACCGGTTTTATGATCATCCAGGTGTGGATATCAGGTCTATAGCCAGGGCATTTGTTGCAAATATTAAAGCGGGCCGAACTGTGCAGGGCGGTAGTACGATTACCCAGCAACTGGTTAAAAACTTATTCTTAACACCCAGGCAAAACCTTTGGCGCAAAGCCAATGAGGCTCTGATGGCCATGTTGCTGGAGTTGCACTACAGCAAACAGAAAATCCTGGAAACATATTTAAATGAAATTTATTTAGGCCAGGATCAGGAGCGTGCGATACATGGCTTTGGCCTGGCCAGTTTGTATTATTTTGCCAAACCGTTACATCAGTTGTCACTCGACGAGATGTCGTTGCTGGTGGGCATGGTCAAGGGCGCTTCTTATTATAACCCTGTGAGGAATCCAGATCGTGCCAGGGAAAGAAGGGATCTGGTGCTCACAGTTATTTTTGATAATCAGTTGATCAGCAATGAGCAGCTTGTCAATTCAAAAAATAAAGCCATCAAAATAACAAGACATGTTAAACGTGATCGTTATCCAGCTTATCTTGATCTTGTTAAACGGCAGCTGAAAGAAACCTATAATTCCAAAGACCTCAAGTCTGAAGGTCTGCGTATATTTACCAGCTTTGATCCATACGTTCAGCATCAAACAGAAAAATCTATTTTGTCTGTGATGCCTCGGTTATCCACCAGCAATGAATTGCAAACAGCGGCAATCGTTATCTCACCGAATAATGGCGAAGTACTGGCGATGGTGGGTGATCGGCAGCCGGACTATCCGGGCTTTAATAGGGCGTTGGATATACAGCGTCATATTGGTTCGCTGATCAAGCCGGCAATTTATTTATCGGCACTCAAGCAAAGCAATAAATATACACTGGCAAGCATCGTTGATGATACTCGTTTGCGAGTGATGGGTGACGATAAGAAAATGTGGGAACCTGAGAATTATGATCATAAGTACCACGGCAAGGTTTTGTTATACGAAGCGCTGCTCAAGTCCTATAATATTCCTGCTGCAAGGATAGGTCTTGATGTCGGGCTTGCTGAGATTAGCAAGTCAATTGACCAGCTGGGTATTAATAAGCGCCTGCCGCCATACCCATCAATGACTCTGGGTGCGGTGAACATGTCACCTTTTGATGTCGCATCAATTTACCAGACCTTTGCCGCCAGTGGTTTTCATAGCCCATTGAGAAGCGTGATTGCCGTACTCGATAAAGATGGTCACCCCCTGAAGCGATATTCTGTTGATGTCAAACGTGAAGTTAATCCTGATGTGGTGGCACTGATCAACCACAGTATGCTCGGTATCGCTAAACAGGGTACAGCTAAGCGGCTGGCCAGTGATCTTGATATCAAAGTTGCAGGCAAGACCGGCACCTCTGATGAACTGAGAGACAGCTGGTTTGCAGGTTTCTCCGGGGATGCGGTTGCTGTGGTATGGGTGGGGTATGATGATAACCGCAGTACTGGATTAACGGGTGCATCCGGTGCCCTGAAGGTATGGTCAAACTTGATGAGTTCGATTTCATCAAAATCCTTCGAGCTTTTGATGCCGGATAATATTACGATGCAGTGGGTTGATGCAAAATCAGGGCTTCTTTCGGGGCAGGACTGTGAAAATGCGATAGAATTGCCTTTTATTGAGGGCTCTGAGCCTAAAGAAGAAGCCGAGTGCACAGAAGGTTCTACATTCGGCTGGTTCCGACGATTATTTGGTGATTAATGTTGACCAGGGTTCAATTCTATTTTCTCTTTCCAGTTGTTCTGTTACTGGCCTCGTGCTCGATCATTGAAGAAAAGCAGCCTGATTCCAGATTGGTACGGGAAACAGAAGAATTGTCGGCCTGGCGCCTGTCGGCCAGTGAAAAACGCATGGTCTCTTCAAATCATGCGGTGGGTTTGCTGCTGAAACAGGCAGATGACCTGATGGCTGAAGCTAATTTTGAACAGGCAGGTGATAAGCTGGAGCGACTGGTGCGTATTGAGCCCAAATTTGCCCAGGCCTGGAGCCGTCTTGCGTGGATGGCGCTGGAGAGGGGGGATGCAAAGCGTTCACACCAGCTGGCGCAGCGCAGCAACAGTTATTCACGCGACAACACCAATCTCAGGATTTTGAACTGGCGTTTTATTCAAAAAGCCGGTGAGTTGCTCAATGATGCCGGTATTGTGCAGCGGGCCAGGAAGATGCTTAAAAAGCTGGGTAATGATTAATGAAAGCCTCTGAATTTCTTGGTGAGCAAGGAGTTTTTAGTTCTCACGTTGAGGGTTATAAAGTAAGGCAAAGCCAGCTCGCACTGAGTGATGCGATTGAAGCCGCTATCCAGAATAATACCGTACTGGTTGCCGAAGCGGGCACCGGCATTGGCAAAACCTTTGCCTATCTGGTGCCGGCAATAAATTCCGGCAAGAAAGTAATCATTTCTACTGGCACCAAACACCTTCAGGATCAGCTGTTCCGTACGGATATTCCAAGAGTATTAAAAGCACTGGATGTACCAATTAAAACAGCCCTGCTCAAAGGCCGCGCAAATTATCTTTGCCTGCACCGTTTGCAAATTGCTCCGCATCTTGGTTTTATGAACAAAATTACCCAAAGCCAGTTGACAGAAATTGGCCGATGGGCGGGCACCACCGTCGCCGGTGATATTTCCGAGCTGAGTTCAATACAGGAAGATGCCTACGTCTGGCCGATGGTGACATCGACAGCCGATAACTGCATCGGCACTGAATGCGATCACTGGAACGACTGCTTTATTGTCAAGGCGCGAAAAAAAGCCCAGGAGGCCGAACTGCTGGTGATCAACCACCATCTTTTACTCGCGGATATGACGCTAAAAGAAGAAGGTTTTGCAGAACTGCTGCCGGGTGCGGACGCTTTTGTCATTGATGAAGCGCACCAGTTGCATGAAACCGCTTCACGCTATTTTGGTGATACTTTGTCGAGTCGGCAATTAATTTTACTGGCCAGGGATTCAATCGCCGAGCAGGTAAATGATGCTCCAGACATGACCGAGATACGCGAGTGCGCCGATCAGCTGGAAAAGGCCACGCAGGATGTTCGTATTGCATTGGGCGATTCCGGTGTGAAGCAGGCCTGGGCGGCGATTAAATATAAACCGGCGCTGGTGAACTGCCTGGCTGCATTAATTACAGCACTGTCAGATCTGTCAGCCATACTAGAACTGGCTTCAGAGCGTAGCCGTGCCCTCGACCAGTGTTATCAACGCTGTTTGATACTGAGTCAGCGTGCCGAGCTGTTTAAAAATGATAATGAACTTGCTGATGCGGCCAATGCTATTCTCTGGTATGAAACCTATAGCAAAAGTTTTATGCTGCATTCAACACCGATTGAAGTATCCAGCCTGTTTAGAAAATACACTAATAATTTTTCCGCCGCCTGGATTTTTACTTCGGCAACTCTACAGGTCAATAAAAAGTTTAACCATTTTTCTGACGCACTGGGGCTGGAAGCCTTTGAAAGTGGCAGCTGGTTGAGTCCGTTTGATTATCCTCAGCAGAGTTTGCTGTATTTACCGGAAGATCTGCCGGAGCCTTCTGATTATTCCTATACGCATAAATTGCTCGAAAAAGTGCTGCCCGTTTTGATGGCTTGCCACGGCGGTGCCTTTTTATTGTTCACCAGTTATCGGGCGATGAATGAGGCAAAAGATTTTTTGCAGGACAAACTCGATTACCCAATTTTAATTCAGGGCGATTTGCCCAAGCATCAGCTGCTTGCACGTTTTCGAAAAAAGGGTGATGCCATCCTGCTCGGCACTTCCAGTTTCTGGGAAGGTGTCGATGTACGCGGCCGTGCCCTGTCCTGTGTGGTTATCGACAAGCTGCCGTTTGCCTCACCCGGCGACCCGGTGATGCAGGCGCGTATTGATGCAATCAAAAATAATGGCGGCCAGCCATTTATGGAATACCAGATACCTCGGGCGGTGATTGCGTTGAATCAGGGTGTAGGGCGTTTGATCCGCGATGTGAATGACCACGGTGTGGTGGTTATTGGTGACCCCCGATTAAGCACCAAGGCCTATGGCAGGGTATTTAAAAATGGCCTGCCACCGATGCCGACAACAACGCAAATAAGCGATGTGGAAAAATTCTTCGAAGCAAAAAAACCGGAGGCGCAGGATGAGTGTGAAACTGCTGGCGCTTGATACCTCAACCGAAGCCTGTTCAGCGGCACTGTCGATTGATGGAGAAATCAAACACCACTATAAAGTGGCACCGCGTGAGCACACGCATTTGATCCTCGGCATGATCGAAAGCCTGTTGCAGGATGCTGGGTTAAAGGCTAGCGATATTGATGTCATGGCTTTTGCTCGTGGTCCCGGTTCGTTCATGGGCGTGCGCGTTGCCGCTGGTGTCGTGCAGGGCATTGCCTTTGCACACTCAATTCCGGTGGTGCCGGTGTCATCACTGGCGGCGATTGCCAGTGTTGCCATGCAACAAACAGGCGAGTCCCAGGTGCTGGCTGCGATTGATGCGCGTATGAGGGAAGTTTACTGGGGTGCGTATCGCCGGTATGATGACGGTCAGGTTGTTTTGCAGGGCGAGGAGATCGTAGTCGCGCCAGAAAAAGCGCCGATCCCGGAAGCAGGTGAGTGGGTGGCCGCTGGCACTGGCTGGGGCAGCTATGGTGATGTTATGAAACCGGCACTGCCTGATCGTTGCATTATATCACTGGATGAATGTTTCCCAAGCGCAGAGTCGGTTGCAAGGCTGGCTATCGGTGTTTACGAAAACGGTGGGGCTGTAGCTGCGGCCGAAGCGATTCCGGTCTATTTGCGCGATAATGTCGCCAGCAAGCCCAAACAGGTGAGCTAAACCCCCGTATCAGGGCTGCAATCGGTGCGCTCATAGGGTAAGATTTGCGGCTTCAAATTTACTGGTTCAGGCCGCGCAAATATACGATGGAAGTCAATTACATATCCAATCTAATCAATGACCTCAAGCAGCGCTCAGAGTCGCTTAGGGGGTACCTTTGACTTCGATCAGCGCAAAGAACAGCTCGAAGAAGTTGTTCGTGAGCTGGAGCAGCCTGATGTCTGGAACGATCCCGAGCGCGCCCAGCAATTAGGCCAGGACCGAGCGCGTCTGGAAAAAATTGTTGTCACCCTGGAAGAATTAAATACCGGCCTCGACGATGCCAGCGACCTGCTGGACATGGCCCTCGAAGAAAATGACGAGGAAAGCGCACAAGCCGTTAGTGAAGACCTTGAGCAGTTTGTTAAACAGGTCGAAGAGCTGGAATTCCGCCGCATGTTCTCCGGCGAAATGGACGCCTGCAATGCCTTCCTCGATATTCAGTCTGGTTCCGGTGGCACCGAAGCCCAGGATTGGGCCGAGATGATCCTGCGCATGTATCTGCGTTGGGGTGAGGCCCACGGTTTCAAAACTGAGTTGATGGAAGCCTCGCCGGGTGATGTCGCCGGCATTAAAAGTGCAACCATCCATTTTGAAGGCGATTATGTTTTTGGCCGTCTGCGTACCGAAACCGGTGTGCACCGTTTAGTGAGAAAATCACCGTTCGATTCGGGCAACCGTCGCCACACTTCATTTGCCTCGGTGTTCGTCTCCCCTGAAATTGATGATGATATTGAAATTGATATTAACCCGGCGGATCTGCGTATCGATGTTTACCGCGCCAGCGGTGCCGGTGGCCAGCACGTCAACAAAACCGAGTCGGCGGTGCGTATCACTCATAACCCGACCGGTGTCGTGGTACAGTGCCAGAATGACCGCTCGCAGCACAAGAACAAGGCCGCGGCGATGAAACAGCTGAAAGCAAAACTGTATGAGCTGGAAATACAGAAACGCAATGCCGACCAGCAGGCACTGGAAGAAACCAAATCAGATATCGGCTGGGGCAGCCAGATACGCTCCTACGTGCTCGACCAGTCAAGAATCAAAGACCTTCGCACCAATGTTGAAACCGGCAATACCCAGGCGGTACTCGACGGCGATTTAGACCAATTTATCGAAGCTAGCTTAAAGAGCGGTTTGTAATCATGAATGACAAAATAGAAGAACAGGAAGAGCTAACGCAGGAAGAAGAGAACAAGTTAATTGCGCAACGCCGCGAAAAACTCAGCGGCCTGCGTGAAAACGGCAACGCCTTCCCGAATGACTTCAGGCGTGATTCGATGGCCGCCGACCTGCACGCGCTCTACAGCGAAAAAACTACCGAAGAGCTCGAAGCAATGGGGCAGCGCGTTTCAATTGCGGGTCGCATGATGGCGAAACGCGTCATGGGCAAAGCCAGCTTTGCCAAGTTGCAGGATATGTCTGGCACTATTCAACTTTTTCTACAGCGTGATAACCTGCCCGAAGGTGTTTATAACGACAGCTTCAAAAAATGGGATGTCGGTGACGTTATCGGTGCCGAAGGTATCATGTTTAAAACCAAAACCGGTGAGCTGTCTATCAAGGTTGATGAAGTTAAATTGCTGACCAAATCACTGCGCCCGTTGCCGGGCAAGTTCCACGGCCTGACCGATACCGAAATTCGTTACCGCCAGCGTTATCTTGATCTGATCATGAATCAGGAAGTCAAAGACACGTTTGTAATGCGCACCAAAATTATTGCCTTTATCCGTAATTATTTTGACGGCCATGATTTCATGGAAGTGGAAACCCCGATGATGCAGGTGATCCCTGGTGGCGCTACCGCAAAACCGTTCGAGACTTACCACAATGCACTTGGCCTGCCGATGTTCATGCGTATTGCGCCCGAGCTTTACCTGAAGCGTCTGGTGGTTGGTGGTTTTGAACGCGTTTACGAAATCAACCGCAATTTCAGAAACGAAGGCGTTTCAACACGGCACAATCCCGAGTTCACCATGATCGAGTTTTATCAGGCCTATGCTGATTACAAAGACCTGATGGATTTAACCGAAGACCTGCTGCGTAAACTGACCGAACAGGTAATTGGTACCACTACCATTAACTATCAGGGTGAGGAATACCACTTCGGTAAACCGTTTGCGCGCATGTCGGTGTTTGATTCTATTTTGCATTACAACCCTGATCTCAAGGCTGAAGATATTTCCAGTGTTGAAAGCGCAACCAAAGTTGCAGAAGATTTAGGTATTCCAGTTAAAGATTCCTATGGTCTGGGTAAGTTGCAGATCGAAATCTTCGAGAAAACTGTCGAGCATCGCTTGATGGATCCAACCTTTATTACCGAATATCCTACCGAGGTTTCACCATTAGCGCGACGCAATGATGACAATCACCATGTCACCGATCGTTTTGAATTCTTCGTCGGTGGCCGTGAAATCGCCAATGGTTTTTCTGAGTTGAATGATGCGGAAGACCAGGCTGAGCGTTTTCATAAACAGGTCGCAGAAAAAGATGCCGGTGATGAAGAGGCTATGCACTTTGATGCCGACTATGTGCGTGCGCTTGAATATGGCATGCCGCCAACAGCAGGTGAGGGGATAGGGATTGATCGTTTGATTATGTTGTTGACGGATGCGCCTTCGATCAGGGATGTGATTTTGTTTCCGCATATGAAGGTAGAAGTGTAATTGATCTCGTTCCCACGCTCCTGCGTGGGAATGCATAAACCTTTTCACCGCCCCCAACACAAAACCCGATTATTAGCCGGCATCTCATAATCCCCAACCAACCCCAAACCAGCCCGCCCAGCCATTTCATTCAAATCCTCAAAATTCCTTATCGCACTTTCCGGGTCTCTTTGTTTCAGCCACTGGTCAAATCGTTCATTGCTGGGGCTGGTGTATTGCCGGTTGTAGTTAAAGGGCCCGTAGATAATGAGCTGGCCGCCTGCGGGGAGGAGTTTGCCAGCCTGAGCGATCATTATTTCAACTGATTGTTGATTCATGATGTGGCAGGTGTTTGCGGTAAAGATGGTATCAATGGTCATTTGTGGCCAGTTTTTTTGTTGGACATCCAGTTCTATGGGTGGGGGTAATCGTTCATGGTCTGCCTCGGACAGCCAGAGTTTTATGCCTTCGATATTTTCTGCACGGTCGCTGGTGTGCCATGTGATGTGCGGCAATTTTTCGGTAAAATAAACGGCATGTTGGCCGGTGCCGCTGCCGATTTCTAGCAGGGAGCGGGTGTTGACTAATAAGGGTTGAATAATATCCAGAATGGCATCGCGGTTCTGGTCGCAGGATTCTGCATAGGGCCTATTTTTCACTGTTTGTTATTCAGCCTGTTCAAATGAATAAGGCAGTTCCAGTATTTTAATCGCAGGTCCTGAGGCATCGTGCAACTGCAACGGCTGGCTTTCTGCATCGGCAATCTGTATCACCGCCAGGGCTTCATAAACGCCATCAGCATTTTGTTCGGCACTGACTATCGTGCCGGTACCGCTGCCTGCGGTGGTGTTTTTGGTGAAGATTTTGTCACCGGCTTTGGGGGCTTCGTTGCTATCAATGGCAACGCGGTACATGCGTTTTTTCAGTTTGCCGAGGTAGTGCATGCGGGCAACAATTTCCTGCCCGGTGTAGCAGCCTTTTTTGAAGTTGATGCCACCGACCAATGACATATTGGCCATTTGTGGGACGAAGGCTTCGACGGTTTCAGACACGATCACTGGGATACCTGCCTGAATATTCAGCAGTTCCCAGATGGCTGCGCCGACAGCGGTAGCGTCGACATCGAGTGACTGCCAGAGGTGAGTGACGGCATCGAGGTGGCCGTAGATTTCAAACCTCGGGTCACTGCCGTGGCTGCGGATGATGGTGCAGTTATCCAGTTGGATGCTGTCATTGACCTGCTCGGGGATGCTACCGGCTTTGGTTTTTAGCCGGTCTGCTGCATCCGGGCCATTCAGGCCAAAGCGCATCAGTGAGTTGCTGGCATCCTCCAGGGTGACTTTTGAGCGCATCACGAACATGCGTAGCCTGTCGAGTACGGGCTGTAGCAGGGGCTGGGGCAGGCACAGGTAAAGTGTTTCACCCTGTTTGAAAATCCTGAAATTGGCTAGCATGCGGCCTTTGGGGGTGCAGTAGGCGCTGAGCTGGCTGTGGCTGTGATTGACCTCGGTGACATCGTTGGTGAACTGGCCCTGCAGGAAATCAACGGCATCTTCACCGTAGGCGGCGATCAGGCCGTAGTGCGACAGGTCGCAAAGCGTGCTGCCGGAGTGGATGACCTGGCGTTCTCTGGCCGGGTTACCAAAAGACTCGACTTTATGTTCAAGGAATTCAGCGCCTGCATTTTTCAGGAAATTTTGCCATTCAGTTTTCATTAGAGTTATCTCGTTGTTTGTCGATATTCCTGCTGGATGCCCAGTTTAGACAATCCGTGTGCTTAAATCATGTCACAGATTATACGGGTATAAATTGGAGATGGCCTGGTTTCATTTGGTTGTTTGCTGTGAATTGCTAATGGACTGTTCTATGATAGTGTTCAAGATGGTTAAAATATATTCTTCAGGTAATGAGCATGGAAAAAGATAAGCGCCCAGTTTATCTGAATCTTTTCAAGATTCGTTTACCCGTTGCCGCTGCGGTTTCTCTAGCGCATCGCGTATCGGGTGCTTTAATGTTTCTGGCCATGCCCTTCGTTGTTTATCTGCTCGATTTGTCTGTGCAATCGGATGAAGGTTTTCAGCAGGCACTTTCTATTCTTCAGCACCCGGTTCTGGTCATCGTGCAGCTTCTTTTTGTCTGGGCACTGGCGCATCATTTTTTTGCCGGTATTCGTTTTCTGTTGATCGATGCGGATATCGCCGTTGAGAAAATTCCTGCAAACCGTGCGGCATGGCTGGTGATGTTTCTGGCCGTCTCAGTTGTTGTGATTGTGGCGCTGGGGATGTTGTTATGAGCCTTTATATTCTCGAAGGCTTAAAGCCCTGGGTGGTGCAGCGTGTTACGGCTGTCTATATTGCATTATTTTTAACCTATTCATTATTCTGTGGCCTCAGTGTCGATGTTGTCAGTTTTGAACACTGGCGCAGCTGGTTGTTTCACCCATTCAATTCGATTGCATTCGGGCTGTTTATTGTTGCGGTTCTGTTTCATGCGTGGGTAGGTATGCGTGATGTGATACTGGATTATGTGCACAATATTATGCTGCGCATGTTTGTGCTCGCGCTGGTTGTGGGTGTGCTGGTCGGTTGTGGTCTGTGGGTGATGCGTATTTTATTATTTTCGATGGTTGGGTAAACATGGCAGCAATACAAAGACGTAAGTTCGATACCCTGATCATTGGTGCAGGCGGTGGTGGCCTGCGGGCTGCGCTGAAGCTGTCGGATGCCGATGCCAGTGTTGCGGTGGTGTCCAAAGTTTTCCCGACGCGTTCACATACGGTGGCGGCGCAGGGCGGTATGAATGCGGCGTTGGCCAACGTGCTGCCGGATAACTGGCACTGGCATATGTTCGATACCATTAAAGGTAGCGATTATCTTGGCGACCAGGATGCAATTGAATATATGTGCCGTGCGGCACCGAAAGCGGTTTATGAACTGGAGCATTTTGGTGTGCCATTTTCCCGCCTGGACAATGGTAAAATTTATCAGCGGCCCTTTGGCGGCCAGAGCCAGAACTTTGGTGGTGACCAGGCGGCACGAACCTGTGCGGCAGCGGATCGGACCGGCCACGCCATTTTGCACAGTCTGTATCAACAGAACATTCGCGCCAGAACCCATTTCTTTGATGAATATTTTTCGGTGGATCTGTTGAAGAATGATGAAGGCCATGTGCTGGGCGCTCTGATATTTAATATTCACGATGGCCAGCCAATCATTATCGAAGCCAAAACAACCCTGCTCGCGACCGGTGGCGCCGGGCAGCTTTACAGGACAACTACCAACGCCATGATCAACACCGGTGATGGCCTGGGTATGGCCCTGCGCGCTGGTGTGCCGTTGCAGGATATGGAGTTCTTCCAGTTTCATCCCACCGGTATTGCGGGCCGCGGCATGTTGATTACCGAGGGTGCTCGCGGTGAGGGTGGCTATCTGGTCAATGGTGATGGTGAGCGTTTGATGGAGCGTTATGCACCCAAGGCCAAAGACCTCGCCAGCCGTGACGTGGTGAGCCGTGCAATCGCTACCGAGATTCGTGAAGGCCGTGGCTGTGGGCCGAATAAAGATTATGTCATGTTGAAGCTCGATCATCTGGGTGAGGCGGTGATCCAGAAACGCCTGCCGGGCATTCGCCAGACCTGCATGACCTTTTTGGGTATTGATCCGGCGGAAGCGGCAATCCC
This sequence comes from Gammaproteobacteria bacterium, assembly GCA_026196545.1. GTDB lineage: Bacteria > Pseudomonadota > Gammaproteobacteria > SZUA-229 > SZUA-229 > LH-M37. The sequence goes on along the minus strand of JAPHSZ010000022.1, from coordinate 20,765 downwards.
GGTTTTCCCGACGGCGCATTACACCATGGGCGGTATTCCGACCAACCGCAATGGCCAGGTGGTGATGCCGGTCAAGGATACCCCCGAAGAAGTGATTGAAGGCCTGTACGCGGCGGGTGAATGCGCCTGTGTTTCAGTGCATGGGGCGAATCGTCTGGGTGGTAATTCACTGCTCGATATCCTGGTGTTTGGTCGAGCGGCGGCGAACCATATCATTGATTACCTGAAAGAAAATCGTTACCACCGTTCCATGGATGAGGCCTCGGTAAACAAAGCCATGGCACGCTTCCAGCGTTGGGACAAAAAGGCTGAAGACGGTGGTGAATCGGTGAGTGCTTTGCGTGATGAATTAAAAGCTGTGATGGAACAGCACTGCGGCGTGTTCAGGAATGATGAAGTGTTGAAAGAAGGTGTACAGAAAATTGAACAGCTGGCGGAGCGTTTAAAGGAAGCCACGATTGGTGATCACAGTGATACCTTTAATACCGCGAGGGTCGAAGCGCTGGAGCTGGAAAATTTGATGGCCTGTGGGCTGGCGACCATGCACTCGGCCTGTGCGCGCAGGGAAAGTCGCGGGGCCCACTCACGCATCGATTACCCTGAGCGTGATGACAAAAACTGGATGCGTCATAGCCTGTATTCATTTGAATCGGGTCTTGATTACAAACCGGTTCGAACCAAACCGGTGAGTGTGGACAGCTTTCCGCCGAAACCCAGGGTTTATTGACATGCGTTTTAATATTTATCGTTACAATCCCGATCTTGATAGCAAACCCTATATGCAGGAATACGAGCTCAGGGATATCGAACCCGGCATGATGCTGCTGGCGGCCTTGTTGAAGCTGAAAGAGCAGGATGAAACACTGAGCTTCAGGCGATCCTGCGGTGAAGGGGTCTGTGGTTCGGACAGTATGAATATCAATGGTGTGAATGGTCTCGCCTGTATTACGCCATTGGCTGATCTCAGGGAGCCGGTTGAAATCAGGCCCTTGCCCGGCCTGCCGGTGGTGCGTGACCTGATCGTCGATATGGAGCAGTTCTATCAGCAGTACCGTGAAGTAAAACCTTATCTTATTGTAAAAGATCCGGTGCCTGAGGTGGAGCTGCCGCAGACCCCGGAACAGCGTGAAAAGCTCGATGGTCTATACGAGTGCATACTCTGTGCCTGTTGTTCTACTGCCTGTCCTTCCTTCTGGTGGAACCCGGACAAGTTCCTGGGTCCTGCGGCCCTGTTGCAGGCCTCGCGTTTTATTGAAGATAGCCGCGACCAGGCGCTGGATGAACGCCTGGAAAATCTGGAAGGGCCATTTAAGCTGTTTCGCTGCCATACCATCATGAACTGTGTGCAGGTTTGTCCAAAGGGTTTGAACCCGACGAAGGCAATAGGTAATATCAGGAAAAAAATGGTGAAAAATTCCCTATGAGCGAGCAAAATGAAATAAGTGCCTCACAGCTACGCTGGCGTTGTCGCCGTGGCATGCTGGAGCTGGACATGTTATTAAATGCCTATGTGGAGATGGAATACGATAATCTGTCCGCTGAGGATAAGGCGTTATTTTTAAAATTACTGGATTATCAGGACCAGGAATTGCTGGGTTTTCTGCTCGAAAAGAAAGAGCCTTCAGATGTTACAATTTCTGCATTAATAACTAAAATAAGGTCTATATGTAACAGTAAATTTAATTGCATGAAAGCAATTGAATAAATATGAGGATATTGATTTGGCCAGAAAGACCGATGGAGATAAACCCAAAACATTTTTCCAGATGGATCGCTTTGTGCAAATAAATGGGGAATGGTTTTATACTACTCGTGAAGGTGAAGAACGAGGCCCTTTTGTCAGCAAGGCCGATGCTGAAGGTGATTTAATCGCCTATATTCGTCATATGGATCAAATGGAGCAGTACGGTTCGAAGGAATAGTGGCTGTGTGGCCAATGTCTCATGCATGAAAAGCCGCCACTGTTCATCAATGTCAAACCATCAAATTTAAAATTACTTTTTATTATTGCGATTCATTCTTTCGCAATTCTTTCAGTTTTTTTCGTTGTTAATACCGGATTGATCGGCGTGGTGCTGAAAGCACTGCTCCTGTTATTGGTTGCGGCTAGTTTTTATCGCCATCTGGTCTGTCACAAAAGAAATATCAGTCTTCATTTTAAGGCTAATGATCAGGTTGATTTAAATATTGATAATAAAGACTACCCTGATCTTGAGCTTTCCGCTAACAGTTATGTTTCCAGCCTTTTTTTGCAGTTAATATTTTTGGATGAAAATATGGGTGTTTCCCACAACGTTACAATATTCCTTGATTCGATTACTCCATCCATGCATTGCCAGCTCAGGGCAAGATTGAAAATTTATGCTGGTTCGTAACTGAGTTATAGCTTGAACGTACGTTTTATTTTCTTTGCTGTTTTTTCGATAAGAGTACGTTGGTAATAGATTTTATCAGCGTCTTCAATGTTATGCATGTTGTTGTGGTATTTGTGCTTAACCCAGGCGTTGTAATCAAAGCGCCTGGCTAAATTAAAAAGGAAGTGATTGACTGGATGAAAGCCTTTTTTCTGGATCACGGCCACACCAAAATCAAGCATGCAGGGTTCATCGTGATGGGTAACCATCAGATTATCCTTTTTCTTTAAGTCCATGTGAGCAACCCCCTGGTCGTGCATCTGTTCGATTATGATGAAAAGTTTTTGAAAATATTTTTTCTCATCAATCGGGCGCTTGCTGCGAATTGGGTCACCATCGATAAATTCCAGTGCAAGGTATTTATTATCGATGAGGCCATAACAGGCAGGGGTGCCTTTTAAATTCTTGAGCTGTTGATAGGCTTGCGCTTCGTGACGAAGCATGTGGCTGTGTAGGTATTTGGCAAGGCCCTGGCCATGAGGTGTTTTGATCACGACGTTAAGGCCATCGTTCTGGTAGAGCAGGGTTTTTCCCTGATAACCTGCGGCCAGTATGTTGGTGTTGTTGCTTAAGCTGTCTTCAATCCATTGTTTCAGGACGGATTGATCCAGGTGTTTAATCATTTTGAATGATAGATTGCTTAGTTGTTGTATAACAAATACAGGCAGCCGATAAGGTATACAACAATAACGGGTTCACCATTTTGAACCAGGCTTTTCCTGAATGACCAGCTACTGCCCTCGCTGCTGCCAGCCTTACGCTTAGGCCATGTTGGAATCAGGGCATGCGTGGTTTTGCTCCATTCTTCCCAGGGCTCACCAAAAAAGTTTTTCAGCTTGTTGTCTTCATAGGCAATGGTGGGGGGGTAATAGAACAGTAACAGTGCGACCATCAATACATAAGACCACCATAGCGAGGAGGCGATTGAGAAACCGAGCAGCAGCAGAATGTTGCCAACATAGAGGGGATGCCTGACAAAGGCATAAGGGCCATCGGTAGCCAGCTCCTTGTTTTTCATGACGTGGCCCGAGGCCCAGAGTCGTATCAGTGTGCCTACGGCAGCGATGCCTGCACCGATATACAGCGGTAGCTGGTGGGGTTCGCCCAGAAGACTAACCAGTAATACAAATAAAACCGCAAACCACTGCCTTGATGCTTCGTGGTAACGAAGGTTGCGAATGATTTTTTGAATGCCGTGAGCTTCGGGTAAAGAGTCTGTGCGTGCCATAGGTGAATTTTCAATATGTCTAATAAGATAAGGGGCGCTATATTATACTATTGCAATGCATAAATCATCGAACATAGAGCGCTTTAACTCGCTGGATCACAGCTTTAGTCTCATCTTCTGGTGGTTTGCGCCATGAGTGTTGCTCCTTTGATAACCGGATCTTTGCTGGTGGCGCGTGATGGCTACGGTTGCCATGAGGTGGTGCCGGGAGGTTATGTCAGCCTGATGGATCTGCATGAAAACAATTATCTGCGATTCAGGAAGCTGGTGGCTGATCTTGATGCAATTACTGATTGGGCCATATCTGTGGTGCCTGGGCATATGGATTTGCATTTACAGATCCTGGAGCGCAGTAAATTCACCACCACGGTGCGTATGACCTATTATTTTTCTGATCATCAGAAACTGGTCGCCGAGCCGGACCTTAAAATACGTGTTTATCACGACGCCTGTCTGGTCGAGGTTTTGGCCGGGCACCTTAAGCACGGTCGCCAGCGCCTGGATCACCTGCCAACAACTGCGCCCAGGCTTAAATGGCGTTTGAACCGGTTTCTTTATAAGTGGCTGGGCTATTGCCTGCATCTTGGCCATGAATTTAGTGAAACAACCGCCTGTGAGCCGGTAAAACAACCCTCGGCTGATGGCATTTGTGATTAGAATATCTGGATATTTCTATTGCTTAAATTTATAAGCATATCCACCTTCTTTTATTGCGCATAATAGTGCCGTGAGCCGGCTATATGTGTTAATATTTCACGCTTTATGGAAACGTGTTTAAAACAAGTATAATAATCTGGTTGCTACCACTAAATGTCTGAATTTGCTAAAGAAATTTCCCCAGTTAATCTAGAAGACGAAATGCGTCAGTCCTATCTGGACTACGCAATGAGTGTTATCGTCGGTCGTGCCCTGCCGGATGTGCGAGATGGCCTGAAACCGGTGCATCGCAGGGTGCTTTATGCGATGCGCGTTCTGGGCAACGACTGGAACAAGCCGTATAAAAAATCAGCGCGTGTGGTTGGTGATGTGATCGGTAAATACCACCCGCACGGTGATACTGCAGTTTATGACACTATCGTGCGCATGGCGCAGCCATTTTCGCTTCGCTATATGCTGGTCGATGGCCAGGGTAACTTTGGTTCGGTCGATGGTGATTCACCGGCGGCGATGCGTTATACCGAAGTTCGTATGGCCAAAATTGCGCACGAGCTGCTGGCTGACCTGGACAAGGAGACCGTTGATTTTGCAGAAAACTATGATGGTTCTGAATCCGAACCGACGGTACTGCCAACCCGCGTACCCAATATGCTGGTCAATGGTTCTTCCGGTATTGCGGTTGGTATGGCGACCAATATTCCGCCGCATAACCTGACTGAAGTTATTAAAGCCACGCTCGCGCTGATCGACAACCCAGGCCTTGATATTGATGCCCTGATGGAATTCCTGCCAGCACCAGACCTGCCTACTGCCGGCCTGATAAACGGCACCAAGGGCATCAGGGAAGCCTACAAGACCGGTCGTGGCCGCATGGTGATGCGTTCACGTGCCGAAATTATCGAAGATAAAAAAGGCAAGCAGAGTATTATCGTCACCGAGATTCCCTATCAGGTGAACAAGGCGCGTTTAATAGAGCGTATCGCTGAGCTGGTCAAGGAGAAGCGCATCGAAGGCATTACCGAGCTGCGCGATGAGTCTGACAAGGACGGCATGCGTATCGTTATCGAGCTGCGCCGTGGTGAAGTCGGTGAGGTGGTGCTCAATAACCTGTTCCAGCTGACTTCGATGCAGTGCGTGTTTGGTATTAACATGGTGGCGCTGGTCGATGGCCAGCCTCAGCTACTCAATCTGAAACAAATTCTCGAAGCCTTCATCCGTCATCGCCGCGAAGTGGTAACACGTCGTACGATTTTTGATCTACGCAAGGCACGTGAGCGTGCGCACGTTCTGGAAGGTCTGGCGGTGGCGCTGGCCAATATCGATGAAGTCATCGAGCTGATCAAAAAATCCCCCAGTCCGGCCGAAGCCAAGCTGGCGCTGATCGCCAAAGTCTGGCAACCGGGTATGGTTACCGACATGATCAGCCGCACCGGTGCTGACTCGTCGCGCCCCGATCAACTCGATCCGCGTTATGGCCTGAAGGAGGATGGTTATCATCTTTCTGACGTTCAGGCACAGGCGATTCTTGAACTCAGGCTGCACCGCCTGACCGGGCTTGAGCAGGATAAAATTGTTAATGAATTCAAGGAGATCCTGGATCTTATTAAAGAGCTGCTCGAGATCCTGTCAAACCCGGATCGCCTGCTACAGGTGATTCGTGATGAGCTCAATGAAATTCTCGAAAATTACGGTGACGAACGCCGCACGGAGATCATTGAAAGCCAGTTAGATCTCACTATGGAAGATTTGATCACCGAAGAAGATGTGGTGGTAACGTTTTCACATGAAGGTTATGCAAAGTGTCAGCAGCTGGATGTTTACAACACCCAGCGCCGTGGCGGTCGCGGTAAATCAGCGACCAGCATGAAAGAAGAAGATTTCATCGACAAGCTGTTCGTGGCGAACACCCACGACACCCTGTTGTGTTTCTCCAGCCGCGGTAAAGTCTACTGGCTGAAGGTATACCAGTTGCCGATGGCGGGCCGGGGTTCACGCGGTAAACCGATAGTGAACCTGTTGCCGCTGGAAAACGGTGAGCGTATTAATGCGGTGCTGCCGATTCGCGAATATGATGAAAATCATTTTATCTTTATGGCGACCAGTTCGGGCACAGTGAAAAAGACAGCGTTGTCGAATTTCTCCCGCCCAAGAGCTTCGGGCATTATCGCTGTTGACCTGAGAAATGATGATGTGCTGGTTGATGTGGTGATCACCAATGGTTCTGACCATATTATGCTGCTGTCTAATGCGGGTAAATCGATTCGATTCTCGGAAACGGATGTTCGCGCCATGGGCAGAACCGCCGCTGGTGTTCGGGGTATGAAACTGAGCGATGGTCAGCGCATTATCAGCATGATTTTGATTGACGAAGAAGGTTCTATCCTGACTTCAACTGAAAATGGTTATGGTAAACGCACTGTTGTTTCAGATTATCCGTGCAAGGGCAGGGGCGGTCAGGGTGTGATTTCAATCAAGACCAATGAGCGCAACGGTGAAATTGTCGGTGCCGTGCAAGTTAAAGCTGATGATGAAATTATGATGATTACCAACAATGGTACACTGGTTAGAATCGCTGTTGATGATGTCAGTGAAATGGGGCGTAATACTCAGGGTGTACGTTTGATTCGCCTGACCAAAGGTGAAAAACTGGTCGAAATTGAGCGTATTGAAGCCTTGTCGTCGGAAGCTGTTGATGAACAATCAGATGCAGATGAATAACAAAACAAATCTATCCTTTTAACTAATTACTAATAAAAAATAACAATGAACAGAGTCTTTAATTTCAGTGCCGGTCCCGCAACTTTACCAACTGAGGTGCTAGAACGCGCCCGTGATGAAATGCTGGACTGGAATGGTTCCGGTATGTCGGTCATGGAAATGAGTCATCGTGGCAAGGACTATATGTCGATTGCCGCAAAAGCAGAGGCTGACCTGCGTGAGCTGATGGCAATTCCGGATAATTACAAAGTTCTGTTTCTACAGGGCGGCGCCAGCAGCCAGTTTTCGATGGTGCCGATTAATTTGCTGGGTGATAAAACATCGGCGGATTATTTACTGACCGGACAGTGGTCCAAAAAAGCCATCGCTGAAGCTAAACGTTACTGTGATGTTAATATTGTTGCCGATACCAGCGATAGCAAATTTACTACTGTGCCTGCCGAAGCGGACTTAAAATTCAGTCCTGATGCAGCCTATGTTCATTACACACCAAATGAAACCATCGTTGGTGTTGAGTTCCCTTATATTCCGGATACGGGTGATATTCCGCTGGTAGCCGATATGTCATCTACCATTTTGTCACGTGAAATCGATGTTTCAAAATTTGGCCTGATTTACGCGGGCGCACAGAAAAATATCGGCCCTGCCGGTTTAACCATTGTTATTGTTCGCGAAGATTTAATCGGCAAGGCAAAAGACAATATGCCAGCCATGTTCGATTACAAAATACACGCTGATAATGATTCCATGTATAACACGCCGCCAACTTACAGCTGGTATCTTGCCGGTCTGGTTTTTGAATGGCTGAAAGAAAAAGGTGGCCTGTCTGCAATTGAAGTGATTAACCAGAAAAAAGCAGCCAAGCTTTATGCCGCTATTGAAGCGTCAGATTTTTATTCAAGCCCTATTAATGAAAACTGTCGTTCCTGGATGAATGTGCCTTTTGTTCTGGCGGATGCTGAACTGGATGGTAAGTTTCTTGAAGAAGCGGCGAAGAAAAATCTTGTCACCTTAAAAGGCCATCGTTCAGTCGGTGGTATGCGTGCGAGTATCTACAATGCTATGCCTGCTGAAGGTATCGATGCGCTGGTGGCCTTCATGGCTGAGTTTGAAAAAGCCAATTCTTAAAAAAATAATACATAAAAATTAAAATTATGATAAATATAAAAACATTTAATAATATTTCAGACAAAGGTCTTTCACGGTTACCGAAGGATATTTATAGCATCAGTGAAGACCAAGCTGATCCTGATGCGATTATTCTGCGCTCGGCAAAACTGCACGATATGGAAATTGGTGCAAACCTAAAGGCGGTTGGTCGTGCCGGTGCTGGTACTAACAATGTTCCCGTAGATCGGATGAGTGAACAAGGTGTCGTGGTGTTTAATGCGCCGGGTGCAAATGCCAATGCGGTAAAGGAGCTGGTTATCGTCGGTATGTTGCTGGCTTGCCGTAATATTGTTCAGGCCTGGGATTATGCTGCAAATGTTCAGGGCACAGCCGAAGAGCAGAATAAAGCAGTTGAAGACGGCAAGAAAAAATACGTCGGTTATGAATTGCCTGGTCGTACTTTAGGCGTTGTTGGTCTGGGGGCTATCGGTGTTCAGGTGGCGAATGCAGCGGTAGCTTTAGGTATGCGCGTGGTTGGTTTTGATCCTACGATTACCGTAAAAAGTGCCTGGAAGCTGTCTTCAGATGTGCAGGAAATGGCTAGTGTTGATGAGCTGGTAAAAGAGGCTGACTTTATTTCATTTCATGTACCATTGATTGAGGCGACAAAAAACCTGTTGAATGCTGACCGAATTGCCGCAATGAAAGATGGTGCCGTGGTTTTGAACTTTGCGCGTGATGGTATTGTGGATGATGATGCTGTGCTTGCAGCCATTGAGAGCGGAAAAATTGGTTCTTATGTCTCAGATTTTCCGGCCGAGAAACTCAAAAATAAAAAGAATGTAATTACTTTGCCGCATCTGGGCGCGTCTACCGCAGAGGCGGAAGAGAACTGTGCAATTATGGTTGCTGATCAGCTTAAAGATTTTATGGAAAACGGCAATATTAAAAACTCAGTGAATTTCCCGGATATAAAATTACCCAGACTGGGCGAGGCGCGACTGGCCATTGCCAATAAAAACATGCCTGACATGCTGGGGCAGATCTCACACGATTTGGGTAAGGCCGGTGCGAATATTCTGCATATGACCAATGAATCAAAAAATGGTTTGGCTTATACGCTGATTGATCTGGAAACAGCTATCGGTGATGATGTTTTGGCTCAAATTAGTGCGATTGATGGCGTGCTCGACGCACGACAGATTTAATTATATTCCTATGTCTGACAAAGACCCACTTGCTGAGGTTCGACAACGTATCGACAAGATCGATACGACAATACAGCAGTTGGTTTCTGAGCGTGCTGAATGCGCAGCAAAAGTTGCAGAGATAAAACAGCAGCAGGGTGATAGCGGGCACTTTTATCGTCCTGAGCGCGAAGCCCAGGTGCTGCAGGCGGTTAAGGACAGGAATACTGGCCCCCTGGATGATGATGCCATTGCTGGTATTTTTCGTGAAATTATGGCGGCCTGTCTGGCACTGGAAAAACCATTGAAAGTTGCTTTTCTTGGCCCTGAAGGCACCTACACACATTCTGCATCGCTAAAACATTTTGGTAGACAGTTTGAAAAAGAAGCGGTTGATAGTATTGAAGAAGTTTTTCGTATAGTCGAAGCCGATGGTGCTGATTTTGGTGTGGTGCCAGTAGAAAATTCAACCGAAGGTATGATCAATCATACTCTGGATTTGTTGATGAGTTCATCGCTAACCATTAGCGGAGAAGTTGAGTTACGTATCCGACATAATCTATTGTCTCACGCAACTGAATTAGCAAACATCAAACGTGTTTATTCTCATCAGCAGTCTTTTGCCCAATGCCGTTTGTGGCTGGATAAATATTTGCCAGATGCACAACGTATAGCTACCAATAGCAATGCTGAGGCAGTGCAGTTGGCGCACGAAAATAAACAGGCAGCGTCGATTGCCGGTATACAGGCTTCAGAATTGTATGATGTGCCTGTCCTGAAGTCAGATATTGAAGATGAGCCTGATAACACTACACGGTTTGTCGTTATCGGTAAGCATCAGTCGCCCCCGAGCGGTAATGATCGTACCAGTTTGTTAGTGTTTGCGCATAACCGTCCTGGCTCTTTGTTTAGTCTGCTTGAGCCATTGGCGAAACGCAATATCAGTATGAGTAACATTGAATCAAGACCTTCCCGTAAGGGAGTCTGGGAATATGTTTTCTTCATTGATATTGATGGTCATCGCGATGATGAGAACGTGCAGGCAGCGATTGAAGAAATTGAAAAGGCGAGTGCCATGGTAACGGTGTTGGGTTCCTACCCCAAAGCCGTTATTTAATACAGGTTCAATTAATCACCGGATAAATTATTGTGGCTAAGTCATTTCTATCTCTGGCGGCATCAGGTGTGCAGCAACTTCGGCCCTATCTTCCAGGCAAACCCGTTGAAGAACTCGAGCGTGAACTGGGTATCACCGGTTCGATTAAGCTTGCATCCAATGAGAATCCATTAGGTCCCAGTACTAAGGCTGTAGATGCGATTCGTGAATATGCAGAATCAGTAAACTTTTATCCTGATGGTGGTGGTTTCAAGCTTAGTGCGCGCCTTGCAAAAAAATTTAAAGTTGATCCTGCCTGTGTGACTTTGGGTAATGGTTCTAACGATATTCTTGAGCTGGTTGCACGTGCTTTTTTAACGCCGGAAACATCGGCAGTTTTTTCAGAATATTCTTTTGCGGTTTACCCTATCGTCGTGCAGGCGGTTGGTGCAAAAGCCAATGTTGCCAAAGCTTTTCCGCTTGAACATCAGGCAATGCCTCTGGGACACAACCCGGAAACATTTTTGGCCAGTGTTGATAAAAAAACACGGGTTGCTTTTATTGCTAACCCCAATAACCCAACGGGTACCTGGCTGGAGCCGCAGGTATTGAAGCAGTTACTCAATGACTTGCCGGATGAAGTGATTATTGTACTGGACATGGCCTATAATGAATACATGGATGAATCGTTACAGATTGAGGCGAGCAAATGGCTGGCTGATCATCCTAATCTAGTGATTACGGGGACGTTTTCAAAGATTTACGCACTTGCCGGGCTTCGTATTGGTTATTCATTATCAAATCCTGAAATTGCTGATCTATTGAATCGCGTCAGGCAGCCCTTTAACACTAACCTGTTAGCACAGGAAGCGGCACTGGCTTCGCTGGATGATGATGAACATATTAAAAAAAGTGTCATACTCAATGATCAGGGTAAGGCTTATTTTCAGAAATCATTTGATGATTTAGGTCTGGATTATTTGCCGACTATGGGCAATTTTATTGCGGTAAATTTACGGCGTGATGGCCAGACTGTCTACGATGATTTATTGAGAAAAGGTGTCATTGTTCGCCCGATTGGTAATTACAATATGCCAGAGTTTCTGAGAATAACTATCGGTACTGAAGAACAGAATAAACGATTCATAGAAACCTTAATCGAGGTTTTGGCGTGACAGAAAAAGTACAGACAGTGTGCATTATAGGGACTGGTTTGATCGGAGGCTCTCTGGCGCTGGCATTAAAAAAATCGGGCTTTTGTCGACGGATTGTTGGCGCGGGCAGAACGGAAGCAACGCTGAAAAAGGCAGTTGAGCTGGGCGTGGTCGATCACTATGAAACTGATTTTGCACTGGCGGTGAAAGATGCCGATATAGTTGTCGTCGCTGTGCCGCTGAGCGCGATGAAAAATGTATTTGAACAAATTGCCCCGGCTTTGTCAGCGACCGCGGTGGTAACGGATGCGGGTAGTGCAAAGCAGAGTGTGATCAGTGATGCGCAAGTCGCTTTTGGTAAGACGTCTAATCGCTTTGTGGCTGGTCATCCTATTTCCGGTACGGAGAAAAGTGGTGTCACTGCGGCCTTTACCGAGCTTTATGAAAATCGAAAAGTCATTCTTACGCCAACAAACGGCACAGATGGTGAAGCCGTGCAGCTCGTCACTGAGATGTGGCAGGCAGCAGGTGCTGAAGTTGAAACCATGGATGCTGAGCATCATGACATGGTACTGGCTGGCACCAGCCACCTGCCCCATATTCTGGCGTTTGGCCTGGTCGATTGTCTGAATAGTCTTGAAGATGTTGATGAAATTTTTCGTTTTGCAGCAGGCGGCTTTCGTGACTTCACGCGTATTGCATCGAGTGACCCGGTAATGTGGCGAGATATTTGTTTGAGTAATCGTGAAGATATCCTGGTGATGATGAAAAAATATCAGGCTCAACTTCAAATGATCAGCAGTGCCTTAGAGGATAGTGATGCTGATGCGCTTGTCGAAATATTTAGCCGTGCAAAAAAAGCACGCGATCAATTTAATAATCAGTAGTTATTTCTCTATTAAGAAAAGATTCTTCTGGAAAATATTAATGAAATTTACAGTTCAAAATGGTGGTGTGTTGAAAGGCAATATCCGTGTTCCTGGTGATAAATCCATTTCACACCGCTCAATCATGTTTGGCTCGATTGCTGAAGGTGTGAGCCATATCAGTGGTTTTCTCGAAGGTGAAGACAGCCTGAATACGCTGCGTGCATTTCGTGCCATGGGTGTTGAAATTGAGGGTCCAGAAAACGGCAAGGTTGTCGTACATGGTGTTGGTATGCAGGGTCTTAAAAAACCGGAGCAGGCACTGGACGTAGGTAACTCCGGTACCTCTATGCGTTTGCTGGCGGGCCTGTTTTCAGGATTATCTTTTGATGTTGAATTAAAAGGTGATGCTTCTTTGTCAAAACGACCGATGGCGCGTGTGACTAACCCGCTGGCTGAAATGGGGGCAGTGGTTGAAACTGCGGCAGATGGCAGGCCACCATTGAAAATATCAGGGGGTCATCAGTTGCACGCTATCCATTATAAACTGCCGATGGCCAGTGCCCAGGTCAAATCCTGCTGTTTGCTGGCGGGGCTTTATGCAGAAGGAAAAACCTGTGTGACTGAACCCGCGCCCACGCGTGACCATACCGAAAGAATGTTGACAGCGTTTGGTGTGCCTGTGGATGTGAATGATTCGACCATGTGTCTTGAAGGTCCGGCCAAACTCACCGCCTGTGATATTGATGTGCCCGCGGATATTTCATCGTCTGCCTTTTTTATGGTGGGTGCGAGCATCGCAGATGGCTCGGATATTACGCTTGAACATGTTGGCATCAATCCCACTCGAACCGGCGTCATCGATATTTTGAAGTTGATGGGTGCTGATATCGAATTATTAAATCAGCGTGAGGCTGGTGGTGAACCGGTGGCAGACATCAGGGTAAAGAGTGCTCAGCTAAAAGGCGCACAAATTCCTGAGCATCTGGTACCTCTGGCTATTGATGAGTTCCCGGTGATTTTTGTGGCCGCGGCCTGTGCTGAAGGCGAAACGGTGATTACTGGTGCTGAAGAGCTACGAGTTAAAGAGTGTGATCGCATTCAGGTGATGGCCGAAGGCCTGCAGGCTCTGGGTGTGGATGCGAAGGCCACCGACGATGGCATGGTGATACAGGGGGGGGCGATACAGTCTGGATCAGTGCATAGCCACGATGACCATCGAATCGCGATGGCTTTTTCCATGGCGGCATTGTGCGCATCTGGTGAAGTTGAGATTGAAGACTGCGACAATGTGAATACTTCATTCCCCGGTTTTGTTGATTTGGCCTCAAATGCTGGATTGGGCATTAAATTAGATGACTAAGATTCCGGTATTAACCCTGGATGGCCCCAGCGGTGTGGGTAAAGGCACAATCTGTCTATTGGTCGCGAAAAAACTTGGCTGGCATATTCTCGATAGTGGATCGCTTTATCGTCTGCTGGCATTGAGTGCCGGGGATGAGCCTGACCTTGATAATGTCTCGCAACTTGCTGATTTAGCAAGAGATATGCAAATAGAATATGTAACATCGGGCGATGCGCTGGGTATTTATCTTCGTGGTAAAAATGTCTCACAGGCGATTCGTACCGAGGCGACGGGGGTGCTGGCATCGAAGGTCGCAGCCATTCCAGAAGTGCGCCAGGCCCTGCTCGACAAGCAGAAAGCCTTTGCCAGAGCGCCCGGTCTGGTCGCCGATGGGCGTGATATGGGCACCACGGTCTTTCCTGATGCCGAGCTCAAGATATTTCTTACTGCCAGTGCTGAAGAACGCGCAAAAAGACGATATAAGCAGTTGAAAGACAAGGGAATCGATGCTAATCTCTCGCAGCTCACCGCCGAGCTCCATGAGCGCGACGAAAGAGATTCAACACGATCAGCTTCACCGTTGTTAGCAGCCGACGATGCCATCGTTATCGATACGACTAATTTGAGTATCGAACAGGTATATGTTCGGGTTATGCAACTCGTTGAGCAGCACTTTAGTTGAGAGTTTGAAAATAGCGGTCTGGGATCAATCCACAGGCCATTTGTTTAACTACAACCTAGTCTATCTACTGCTAAGTCCAACAGGGTAGGTATACATACAATCTATTTATTATGTCTGAAAATTTTGCCGATTTATTTGAAGAAAGCCTGACCCATACTGAGATGACAGCAGGTACTGTCGTGACTGGTACTGTTGTTGATATTCACGATGGTTACGTAACTGTTGCTGCCGGGCTGAAATCTGAGGGTGTTATACCCGAGAGTCAATTCTGTAACCTCGCTGGTGAGCTGGAAGTAGCTGTTGGCGATGATGTTGAAGTTGTTTTAGAAGCCGTTGAAGACGGTTTTGGTGAAACCCGCCTGTCACGTGAGAAAGCGAAACGTGCCAGAGCATGGAAATCACTGGAAACTTCATTCGAAGCTGAAGAAATTATTACAGGTCTTATTACCGGTCGCGTTAAAGGTGGCTTCACCGTTGAGCTGGGCGACATCCGTGCGTTCCTGCCTGGTTCACTGGTTGATGTACGTCCCGTACGCGACACTTCCTACCTGGAAGGTAAAGAGCTTGAATTTAAGGTAATCAAGCTGGATCAGAAACGCAACAACGTTGTGGTTTCCCGTCGTGCTGTTGTTGAAACTGAATACAGCGCTGAGCGTGAGCAGTTGCTGGAAAGCATTGAAGAAGGTAAGACCATCAAGGGTGTTGTTAAGAACCTTACCGATTACGGTGCGTTCCTTGATCTGGGCGGCATCGACGGCCTGCTGCATATCACTGATATGGCATGGAAACGCGTTCGTCATCCTTCTGAAATTGTTGAAGTGGGTGATGAAATTGATGTTGTTGTACTTAAATACGACAAAGAGAAAACCCGCGTATCACTTGGTCTGAAACAGCTGGGCGAAGATCCATGGGCTGAAATTGCCCGTCGCTACCCTGAAGGTTCACGCCTGTTCGGTAAAGTTAGCAACATCACCGATTATGGTTGTTTTGTCGAAATTGAAGACGGCGTTGAAGGTCTGGTTCACGTTTCTGAAATGGACTGGACTAACAAGAACGTTAGCCCCGGCAATGTTGTAACCCTGGGTGATGAAGTTGAAGTGATGATTCTGGATATCGATCCTGAGCGTCGCCGCATTTCACTGGGTATGAAACAGTGCAAGCCAAACCCATGGGATGAGTTCTCTGCAACCCACAACAAGGGTGACAAGGTTTCAGGCGTGATCAAGTCGATCACTGATTTTGGTGTCTTCGTTGGCCTGAATGGTGATATTGATGGCCTGGTTCACATGTCTGATGTTTCATGGGACGTTGAAGGTGTTGAAGCCATTCGTGACTACAAGAAAGGCGATACCATCGAAGCGGTTGTGCTGTCTATCGACCCTGAGCGTGAGCGTATCTCACTGGGTATCAAGCAGATGGAGCAGGATCCTGTTTCAACCTACATGGCTGAGTACAAGAAAGGCGCTATCGTTAAGGGCACCGTACTGTCTGTTGACGCTAAAGGTGCAGTCATCGATCTGGGTGATGGTGTAGAAGGCACACTACGTGCTTCAGAGCTTTCACGTGATCGCGTTGAAGATGCCAGCACAGTGCTGAAAGTGGGTGATGAAGTTGAAGCCAAGCTGATGGGCGTTGACCGTAAGAGCCGCGCACTGAATCTTTCAGTAAAAGCCAAAGATTACCAGGATGAAACCGAAGCGATGAAGGATTACTCCAAGTCGCAGGAAACAACATCTACTACTTTGGGTGATTTGCTGAAAGAACAGATGGATGCTGGTAAAAAGTAATTTTTACTGCTACATATTAAAAGTAATAAATTAAGACAGTTAATCGAGGAAGGTTTCAAAATACAATGGCTGATGAACCACTAGAAAAGTCAATGATGAAGTCTGAATTGATCGAACGGATCTCACGCAAACAAACACACCTTGCCTACAAGGACGTAGAGCTGGCTGTTAAAAGCATTTTGGGGCGGATGAGTAATTCGCTGTCAAACGGTGAACGGATTGAAATCAGGGGATTTGGTAGTTTTTCCCTGCATTTCAGGCCACCGCGTGCTGGTAGAAACCCTAAAACAGGTGATGCAGTATCATTGCCTGGCAAGCATGTGCCTCATTTTAAGCCCGGTAAAGAGCTTAGAGAGCGGGTTAATGACTCTCTCAAGAAGGAAAAAGAATAGACAGGCTTTACGCGCTGTACTCATTTGCCCACGCCTGTTTAGTATTAGTATTAGTATTGTATTAAATTCATCGCTGGGTTATTTCAAGCAATCTTAATTAGGGAATCTCGTTGTGACAAACCTGTCTGAATTACCAACGTGGATATTTCTGTTACCCCTTATTTTACTGGTGCTGCTCTGGTTTAGCAGGCGAAGGCACTCACACAAGCAAAACAAGATTCGACAACTCCCGCCTGAGTATTTCACTGGACTCAATTATTTGCTGAATGATGAACACAGCAAAGCACTCGATATCTTTGTCAAACTGGTCGAAACCGACTGGGATCTGGTTGATACTCATTTTGCCCTGGGCAAGATATATCGTAAGAATGGCGAGATTGATAAGGCTATCAAAATTCATCAGGGCCTGATCGCCAGGCCATCACTGCCCGAAGAGTACCGCAGCAAGGTGCTGCTTGAGCTGGGTTATGATTATCTGGGTGCAGGCTGGTTTGATCGCGCAGAGGGCCTGTTTAAGGAAGTGCTCATTCATGATGCCAGCTCAGAGGTAGCCAAAAGAAACCTGATATTGATTTATCAGCAGGAAAAAGAATGGCGTAAGGCGATTGAATTTGCCGTTAAGTTATATTCAGAGGGTGCAACAGATGTGGGTCCAATGATCTCACAGTATTATTGCGAGCTTGCGGAAATAGCCAGGAGCAAAGGTGATATCAGTCAGCTGGCACAGGATGCTAAACAAGCACTGCATTATGATGAAGGTTCTATCCGGGCGCTGATTTTGCTGGCTGATCATGAAATGGAGAAGCAACATTATAAGCAGGCTGTTTACTACTTTGAGCGGATTGAACAACGTGATGCTGAGTTTTTCCCTGTGGTTATCGACAGGGTTATCAACTGTTATCATCGTACTGGGGATCCTGGTAAATTATTGAGCTACCTGGCTGATGTGGAACAGCGGCACCAGTCACTCGCTATGATCGAAAAACACGCCATGGTGATTGAACGATACAAAGGTAAAGAGGCTGCTATTGAGTATCTTACTGACCGCCTCAGGAAGTTTCCTGACCTTAAGGGTATGCAATCGCTTATTAATTACAAATCTAATCAGGCGGATTCAGCTGAACTCAGCTTGTTGCTGGATTTGAAATCGGCGCTGGTCAAAATCCAGAAGGATGATGCCGAGTTTCAGTGCCACCACTGTGGTTTTCAGTCCAATACCCTTTACTGGCTATGCCCGAGTTGTCAGAGCTGGGCAGAAGTGAAGCCTACAATGATCGAAGCAGCATAAACAATGAGTCATTCAAAAGTCATCGTCGCACTTGATTTTCCAGGTGAAAAAAAGGCCATGCAGTTGGTAGAAAAACTGGACCCTGAGCTATGCCGCCTAAAGGTGGGTAAGGAGCTGTTTACCCGTTGCGGCCCCTCCTTGGTAAAAAAACTGGTTGCTTCAGGATTCGATGTTTTTCTGGATTTAAAATTTCATGATATTCCAAATACGGTTGCAAAAGCCTGCGAGTCAGCTGCAGAGCTAGGTGTCTGGATGCTGAATGTGCATAGTATGGGTGGGGCAGCGATGATGGCGGCGGCACGCCATGTGCTGAATTATGATGATGCACCTTTGTTGATTGCGGTGACTCTGCTGACCAGCAGTGGTGAGAAAGAACTGGGTGCTTTGGGAATCAATGAAACACCTGCTGACTTTGTTAAACGACTGGCGATGATGGCAAAACAGGCAGGCCTGGATGGCGTGGTGTGTTCAGCACAGGAGGCCGCCATGCTTAAACAGCAATGTGGTAGTGATTTTTTGCTGGTAACACCAGGCATACGCCCGGAAAATGCCAGTGTTGACGACCAGAACCGTATCATGACGCCAAAACGCGCTATTGAGAATGGATCTAATTATCTTGTGATAGGCCGTCCTGTTACACAATCTGATGATCCGGTACGAGTGTTAACAGCGATTAATGCAGATATTGGGTTTGCATCCTGAAAAAACCTGTGATACTTTAACTTTTCTTATTAACAACACAGGGAAGCGTTATGATGAAAATCATTCAATCCGTATTATTATCTTTACTCCTTTCAATCTCTGCCTCTGTACTGGCAGCTCAGGTCAATATCAATAAAGCCGATGCGGCGACACTATCAGCCGAACTCGTAGGTGTCGGTGAGAAAAAGGCAGAAGCGATCGTGGCCTATCGTGAGGCCAATGGCCCATTCAAGTCTGCGGAAGAGCTGACAAATGTCAAAGGCATTGGTGAAAGCACCTTGAAGAAAAATGCAGACAATATTCTGACAGAATAATTTTCTCTGTTTTTGCTGTTATAAAAAGGCCTGCTATGCAGGTCTTTTTTTGTCTGTAATAGCCAGGACAGCTACATATCACCTGTATCAACAAAATGATTGTTAAGTGGAATCAAAAATTGTAGTCTTAGCGCCGCTATGGTTTTAAGACAGCATAATTATTAAGTTTATTATGAATATCTAATGAGCTTTTAGTCAAATTAGCTAACCACATGGAGTCGTGCATTAAAAATAAAAATTAAAAAAGAGATTTGCCATGACACATGAAGAAGCATTACGAATACTGGGCCTGGAATCGGGCTCATCAGCAAAAGCTATAAAGGTAGCAGCTAGCGAAAAAAGGGCTGAAATAGAAACAAAAATCGCTGAAGCATCAGCCGGCACTATGGTGCTCGCCTTCCAACAGGTACTCGATAATATAAATCTAGCTGAACAAACTCTGAGCCAGTCACAAACCAAATCAAATAAAACTAAAATGGCCGGTATTGCAGTGCTGCTGGTGTTGGGTATCAGTGTAGCTGTCATGCAATTTGCTGAACAGGAAGGTAAGCTTGAGAAATTACCAGAGCCGGAAGTTGTGCAGATGCCTGAACCCGTTCAGGTCGCGCAGGAGGCCGGGGATACACGGGCAACCCAGCTTCAGGCTGAAATCGGTGATTTGCTGGAACGCCTGAAAAAGATACGTCAGCAGATGGCAGATAATCGACAGACCTCGCTACACAGGGCTCAGGACCTCACTCAGCAGTTGCAATCTCCCGGTAATGATGTGGCAGCACTCAGCCAGGCTTTAATGGCTGCTGAAAGCCAGGCGGAGCACTGGCAGGAAGTTGAAACGCTGGCTGACAAGGTGGTCTATGAAACAACAGCTTACGCACAGTTACCGGATCAGATCAGTGGAGCTGAGCAGCTAATGCAGGACAACAATATTCAGGGTGCGGTCGATGCTCTGATGCCGGTCAAAGCAACCATTGTTGCCATGCTGGGCCAGGCCGAGAATACTGAGGCAGTGGTTACCGATGGCCGTGCAGTGCGTAAGGTACGTGCTAGCTGGCAGACGCTGGCCAAACAACAGGGGTGGGATCAGATACCACCCGCGTTGAAAATAGAAAAAGGGTATCAGGACAGCTATCAGGATGAGAATCAGGGGCAGTTTAAAGTAGCATTGGCAGGCTACAGTGTTTTGTTGAAGGGTTATGGGGCGTTGCAGCAAGCGGGTGAAACACTGCTTGCAACGCAGCCGCCTCTGGCGACAGCCAAAGACGCATGGCTGGTCTATGCAAAAGAACACAGCCTGACCGAGATTGCGCCTGCCAAAGCCCTGGATCAGGCTTATCAGCAATATCAGCAGACAATAACGGGCGGTGAATTGCTTGCAGCTTCAGAGAAAGCGGTCAGTCTGGAGAAGGATTATACCGATCTCCTGAATGGTGCGATGAATGTCAGCAAATACCGTGACATGGCCATAAAAGCCAAAAAGGACTGGGGTGTCTATGCGGGTGAGCAGAAACTCACGGCCATTCCGCAACACAAACTGTGGGCTAAAAATATGGCTGGCGCCGAGACCGACCTGAAGGCGGGTAATCTGCCGCAGGCGGGCATGGCCTATAAACAGCTGGCCGAGGACTATACGGCGTTGCTCGCCAATGCGCGGCTGGCGATAGAATTGCAGGAGAGGGCGCGTCTGGCCCAGTCTGATTGGAATAAATTTGCAGTTGAAAAAAAACTGAAGACATCAAGAGCAACAGCAGCTGCGGCCGATTTCACGGCGACACAAGCGCTGATGCGCAAGGGGCAGTTTGAAGCGGCAAATAAAATTTTGACCACT
>JAPHSZ010000145.1 GCA_026196545.1 Gammaproteobacteria bacterium | reverse complement strand
CGATCAGAATCACTGGAAATCACCTGATAATAAACTTCATCCTTGCAAATCATACCTAATTCACTACGGGCACGTTCTTCAATCGCATCCATGCCCTTTTTCAGATCCTGTACTTCAGCATCCAGTGCCTGATTACGTTCTTTCAATTTTTTGACCTGTGTCTGGACAACTTCAACTTCCTTTTCCAGCTGTAAGATTTCAGGAATACCGCCATCGCCCAGCCATAACCTGTATTGAAGCACGACCAGCAATACAAGCAGAAGAGCGATGATTTTTTTCACAGTACTCCGTCGGTGGTTATCCGTTTACTTCAGGTGCTTAAATGCGCTCTTTCCAGCATAAACAGCGTCATCGCCCAGCTCTTCTTCGATACGTAACAACTGGTTGTATTTGGCGATACGATCAGAACGTGATAACGAACCTGTTTTAATCTGCCCTGCCTGGGTTGCCACACAGAGATCAGCAATCGTACTGTCTTCTGTTTCACCCGAACGATGTGATATCACGGCCGTGTAATCAGACACGTGTGCCATATGAATCGCATCCAGTGTTTCACTCAATGTGCCAATCTGATTGAACTTAATCAGAATTGAGTTTGCAATGTTCTTATCAATGCCTTCTTTAAAGATTTCGGTATTGGTCACAAACAGATCATCACCCACCAGCTGTACCTTGTTACCCAGTTTCTCCGTTAGATAAGCCCAGCCAGCCCAGTCATCTTCAGCAAGTCCATCTTCAATGGTGATAATTGGATATTGATCAACCCAGCCAGCCAGATAGTCGCTAAATTCATTGGCATTGAAAGTCTTGCCTTCAGATGCCAGCTTATAGATACCATTCTCATAAAATTCAGAACTGGCCGCATCCAGGCCCAGATAAATGTCTTTGCCCGGCTCAAAACCAGCGCGTGTAATCGCTTCAAGAATAACCTCTATGGCTTCTTCATTTGATGATAAGTCTGGTGCAAAACCGCCTTCATCACCTACAGCGGTATTCATGCCCTTGGCAGACAGCACTGTTTTTAAAACGTGGAAAACTTCTGCACCGTAACGTAGCGCCTCTTTAAAGGTTGGCGCGCCCACTGGCAGAATCATGAACTCCTGTAGATCAACGCTGTTATCCGCATGTTCGCCACCATTGATGATATTCATCATCGGTACCGGCATGGTGTATTCACCCGTGCCCAAAGAAACATAGAGTGGCTGTTTGTTGGCATTGGCATTGGCGTGTGCAGTTGCCAGTGAAACAGCCAGTAAGGCATTAGCACCCAGTCGCTCCTTGGTCGCAGTACCATCAAGCTCGATCATCGTTCTGTCGATACCATCCTGGTCAGAAACATCCATACCCAGCAGAGCCTTGCGAATTTCACCATTCACATTAGCCACGGCTTTGGAAACACCTTTGCCCAGATAACGATTTTTATCACCATCACGCAGTTCCAGTGCTTCACGTGCACCCGTGGATGCACCTGACGGCACGGCGGCACGTCCGCGAACACCACTATTTAAAATAACATCTGCTTCTACAGTCGGGTTGCCACGTGAATCAAGAATTTCACGGGCCTTAACATTGGCTATTTGAGTCATGATTTTCCTTTATTAAAAAATCGATTGTTAATTATTGTTTACTATAAGTTTTTAAATTTGTTTATTAAAGCACCAAAATCACAAAACTTGGCTAGGCAACCACTTCAGCATTTTTACTGGTGTGGTACTCAAGCGCTGCACGAACATAATCTGCAAACAATGGATGGCCATCGCGTGGTGTTGAAGTAAATTCAGGATGGAACTGACAGGCGAGGAACCAGGGGTGGTCTTTTAACTCGACCATCTCGACCAGATTACCGTCACTGGATTTACCGCTGATAATCAAACCCGCATTTTGCAGCTGGTCGCGATAGGAGTTATTGAATTCATAACGGTGACGATGACGTTCAACAACGCTGTTACTGCCGTAAACATGGCTCGCCAGCGTATTCTCAACCAGATTACAGCGCTGACCGCCCAGTCGCATGGTGCCGCCCAGATCTGAATCCTTGCCTCGTTTTTCGATGCTGCCGTCTTCAGCCTGCCACTCGGTAATCAATGCAATCACCGGGTGTTTGGTATCATCACTAAATTCACTGCTGTGCGCATCTTCCAGGCCTGCCACATGGCGGGCAAATTCGATCACCGCCAGTTGCATACCCAGGCAGATACCTAAATAGGGGATTTTGTTCTCACGGGCGTATTGAACTGCCGCGATCTTGCCTTCGATACCACGATCACCGAAACCACCGGGGACCAGAATCGCATCCAGTCCTTCCAGAGCGCTGAAGTCAGAACCTTCCAATGAAGCAGAGTCAATATAACGAATGCTCACCTGTGTTTTATTCTGCGCGCCCGCATGGGACAAGGCTTCATTTAATGATTTATATGATTCGGTCAGGTCAACATACTTACCCACCATGCCGATAAGAATCTCATGCTCGGGGTTTTGCATGGCATCAACCACGCGCTGCCACTCGGACAGATCAGCCGGTTTGGTATCCAGTTTCAACCGATCTGCAATGATATCGTCCACCCCCTGCTCGTGCAGCCACAGTGGAATTTTATAGATGTTATCCATATCACAGGCGGAAATAACGGCTTTTAGTTCAACATTGGTGAACAGGGCAATTTTCCTGCGTTCATCTTCAGGAATCACCTTCTCAGATCGGCACAACAACAGATCGGGCTGGATACCAATTGAGCGTAGCTCTTTCACAGAATGCTGGGTTGGCTTGGTTTTGACCTCACCCGCGGTTGGAATGTAGGGCACCAGGGTCAGGTGAACGAATAGTGCATTTTCCCGTCCCAGCTCCACACCCATCTGGCGAATTGATTCCATAAACGGCAGTGATTCAATATCACCTACAGTACCGCCAATCTCCACCATCGCTACATCCGCGCCTTCAGCACCGCGCCTGATCGATGACTTCATCTCATCCGTAATATGGGGGATTACCTGCACCGTGCCGCCAAGATACTCACCACGGCGCTCCTTGCGGATCACGCGCTCGTAAATCTGGCCGGTGGTAAAGTTGCTGGATTTGCTGGTGCGGGTACGAACAAAGCGCTCATAGTGGCCCAGATCAAGGTCGGTTTCTGCACCATCTTCGGTAACAAACACCTCACCGTGCTGGAAAGGACTCATGGTGCCCGGGTCAACGTTGATATAAGGGTCCAGTTTCATCATGCGGACAGTCAGGCCGCGGCTCTCAAGAATGGTGCCAATGGATGCAGCAGCAATGCCTTTACCGAGGGAAGAGACCACACCGCCGGTAATAAAAATATATTTCGTCATGAAAGAAGCAGTGCTCTCATTTGAATAAAATAAAGTGGTTATCAATGCATGCCAAAGATATTGTTCTGGACACGCTTATCTGGAAAACAATGGTAACAATAATACCCCGCTACCACAATTGAGTTTGCTATCAAAAAGACAATGAATACACTGCTGAAAATCAGCTTTATCATAACCAAAGATGCGGTAGGATGAAGTTTAATATTGCTGACCACAGAATACAAACAACATTACATATAGATGATAACTTACTGTTTTAAATAAGAATGACACCTTCTAAACTATTTGAAAGAGCCATCCGGCACGACGGCTACAAACCCGACCCTGAACAGCAGGCGGCAATAATCATCTTTCAAAATGTTTACGATGAGCTTACTCAAAATACAGCATCTTTGGGCTGGCTTGAAAAACTACTGATCAAAACAGGCCTTCGAACAAAAACCAGGAGCAACGGCATCTACCTCTGGGGAGGCGTAGGTCGCGGTAAAACCTGGCTGATGAACCTGTTTTTCGACAGCCTGCCGTTTGAGCAGAAAACACGCATCCACTTTCACCACTTCATGATCGATGTTCACCAGCGACTGGATGCACTTAGTCGAAAAGGCCGTCGCCAGAAAAATCCGCTGAATAAAATTGCTGCCGATTTTGCCAGACAGTACCGCGTGCTCTGCCTCGATGAATTCATCGTCACCAACATCGTCGATGCCATGATACTGCACCGCCTGCTAAAATCGCTCAACCAGTACAGCGTTACCCTGGTCATGACCTCCAACCGGATACCGGATGATTTGTATCTCAATGGCCTGCAGCGTGAACGCTTCCTGCCCGCCATCGAACTGATCAAACAAATCACCCATGTCATTCATCTTGATGGTAAAACCGACCACCGTGCCAGTTTAACCCACGCCAGCAACGTGGCACACATAAAAGGGAATGAATCAGAAACCATCAAATTCGAAGAAAAAATGCACGAACTCGTGGGTGACACCATAAAACACGGCCATATACTCAAGATTCACAATCGTCATGTACAAACCATCGCCTGTGGTAAAGGCGTAGTCTGGTTCGACTTTTCCGTGCTTTGCCATTCACCCCGTGCCGCGCAGGACTACATCCAGCTCGCCGAGCAATTTCACACCCTGCTGCTCTCCAATGTTCCCATTATGGATGAATATATGGACGACAAAGCTCGCCGCTTTATCTACCTGATCGATGCGCTTTATGACAAACGTGTTAAATTGATCCTCAGCGCCGAAGCCGAACCCGGAAAACTCTATACCGGAGACATGCTAAAATTTGCTTATCGACGCACCCTAAGCCGCCTGATAGAAATGCAATCGGAACAATACAACCAGACACACCACCGAGATGCCACTAAATAACGAAAAACTGCGACCCATCATCGAACACATCTGCGCTGCAGGTTGTGAGCGGGTCAATGAGGTCATTGAAATACTCGAGCATCAGCAATGTATCGAAGAAACACGTGGACTGGATAAACAGGAAAATAAACTTATATTGCAGGAATTAAAGGCTGTTATGGCGGTGTACGACAAGAAATAATAGCGCTACAGTAAGTTAACTATTGTTGAATATTACACCTGAAATCTCAGCTTTAATGACCAGAAGAAGCTGGAGGTGATTTTTTTGGTTTTAGACTCTCAACTTTTTCCAGATTACGCACGGCACGAACATAGTAACTTGGGCTTAAAGAGATAGCTTTTTAAAAATAATTTTCTGCTATATCGTAGTTTTTATTTAGCAATGCAATATAACCAACATTATTATAAGCAACTTCTTTTTTCACCGCCTGCTTCAGGACGTTAATTGCTGCTTCATAACGTGATTGCCATGCCAGGGAAATAGCCAGATTGTTGCGAATTCGAAAAAAACCGGGTTCATAATTCAGTCCTTCACGAAACACGTCTTCAGCAGCAGCATATTTTTGTTGCATAATCAACGAATAACCCAGATTATTTAATATAGCCGAATTTTTTTTATCAATGCTTAATGCCTTATTAAAATGCTGCTGCGCGATTTCATGCTTACCTTCCAGATCAGCAATAATACCCAGCGCATTCCATGAACGCCAACGCGTATCATCGATATTTAGTACTTTTGTTAGTTGTTCTATTGCATGCTCATAATTGTGTATTTTAAAATAAACCAGTCCCTTGCCTTCAGCTGCACGAAGGTTATCTGGTTCATTTTCCAATACCATTTCATAACGCTCACCTGCTTCTGAAAGATTGTTTATTGCCATACTTGCATCTGCAATACCTAACACAGCCGCAGTATTTTCTGGCTCCTGTTCAATCACCTGCTCATAAAAGAAAATAGCTGCGACATACTGTCTTTGCTGTAACTTATCATTACCCTGTGCTAACAACTGGGAAACAGGTGTTATCTTTACAGGTTCATCAGGCTGCACCTGACCAGCACAGCTTGTCAGCAACAAAAGACATGTCAAAATTACCGTTTTAATAAACCGATCAATTATCATTTTTTCCAACTATTTATTATATTTTTATCCAGCAACGCCGACCACAAACCCCAGATAGATACGAATAGCCGCTGGTGCCAATATGACCAAAAATAATGCAGGGAAAATGAAAAGCATAAGAGGAAAAATTAATTTAACAGGTAGTTTAGCGGCTGTTTCCCTGGCAGTTTGCATACGAATATTACGCATTTCTTCAGCGTGTTCACGAAGCGCCCTTGCGACACTGGTACCAAAATGCTCCGCCTGAATAAGAAGCGCTGCCAGAGATTGCACCTGGAGTACGCCAGTGCGTTCACCCAGTGCACGCAAAGCCTGCTCCCGGGTTTTACCAGCACGTAATTCAAGGCTCACCATATGAAACTCTCTAGCTAGTTCAGGATGACTTATACCTATTTCATTAGCGACACGAACGATTGCAGCATCAATACCAAGCCCAGCCTCAACGCAAACAACCATCATATCCATTGCATCAGGAAAGCCCTCGGTAAAGAGTAGCTGTCTCGCTTTCTTTTGCTGATAAGCCACTATGTCAGGCAGGTAATAACCGAACAGAGCTGACAACACCAGATACGGCACAACTTTGGAAGGTTCACTTACAGGAACTATTCCGAACAGGATAAATGGCAGTACTATGAGCAATGGCAGAGCAAGTGCTAATAGAATCTTGAGCACCATAAAGGTTTTTATAGCATTAGGCCCCATATGCCCGGCAAGAACCAATTTAGTTTTAATTCTTGATCGTTTCCAGTCGTCGGCTGGCATTACCAACTCGACTAATGGCTCAAGCCATAAAACATTAAACAAACCTTCTTTATGGGGCTGGTGATTGTCACGTATTTTTCGGCCTTCTGCAATTTCACGCACACGACGTTCTGTCGGGTTATCAATAAACAAGACCCATAAGGCCAGCCCAACAATCATCAACACGGTAGTAACAAATACTAAAACAAGTACCAGGTTCTGATAATCACCAGTATTCAGATAATTTGCTAATGCAGAAATAATATCCATACTATACCTCTTTAAACATGGAAGTTGATCATACGTCGCATAATCAGGTAGCCAATCAACATCAATACTAATTGTACAAGAATGACAATCTGCCCGACTGGATTATCAAACAGAACATCTAAATAACCAGGGTTAAAAATACTTATTGCCCCAGCAACAAAAAAAGGTAAGGCTATCAATATATATGAAGATGCACGCATTTCCGCTGACAGAACTGCGACATCCCGTATTACCCCAGCTCTTGCGCGCATGACAGTGGCTATACGATTTAGAACATCTGCCAGGTTACCTCCGGTAGTTTTCTGAATTAGAACTGCAGTAATGAACATATTCATTTCCTCACTACCACTACGTCTACCCAGATTTTTCAATGCATCTTCCAGCTCCAGACCATAATTCATTTCATCAAAGGTAATACCAAATTCACTTCCTGTAGGATCCTGCATCTCATTGGCTACACCTTTTAATGAAGCAGAAAATGGATTCCCTGCACGTAAACTTCGTGCAATATAATCAAGTGTGTCTGGTAATTGCTCCGTAAATTTATCCAGCCGATCCTTTCGTTTAATGCTCACATAAAATACCGGCAGGAAAAAACCCGCCATAGCCCCGATCAAGAAACTAATCGCAGGATGAAAATTCAACCCATAAAATAATATCGAAACACTAACTACAATAAGTAACAGTTGTGTAAGCAAATAACGTGAGACACTGATAGTAAGCCCTGCCTGTTCCAACGTCCTGTCAATTAATTTAATACGTGGTATTTTTGTTAACACACGATTGACGACTTCATTTGAACTCAGCTCATTTCTTCTCAGCAGGTTAAGAACTTCTTTGCCATGAGCACCACCTGCAGACAGTAATTTAAGCCGCCTGTTCATTTTAACTACGCCTTCTTCACGAATACCTCGAAACAACAGGTAACTTCCTTCTATCAGGATAATGACAGCGACAAAAGTAAGGAATGAAATTAAATATATTGTATAAATATCATTTTCCACATTAATTCTCACTATTCATATATACGTTCTGGGTCAAAAACAGCATCATCAAGAACAATGCCGCGCTCTTTAAATATTTTAAGCATATAAGGGCGAATACCCGTTGCCCTGAAGTTACCAACTACATGCCCTTTAGAATCCACTGTTTCTCGCTTGAACTGGAAGATTTCCTGCACTGTTACTACATTCTCTTCCATACCGGTAATTTCCTGAATACTGGTAACCACCCTTCGTCCATCCGGCAAGCGCTCAATATCGACAACCAGATCAAGTGCCGCTGCGATTTGCTGCCTGACAACCAAACTGGGGATAGGTACACCACTCATACCCACCATATGTTCAAGGCGGGTTAATGCATCCCGCGGAGTATTAGCATGAATTGTCGTTAATGAGCCATCATGGCCTGTATTCATGGCCTGCAACATATCCAGCGCCTCCGCACCACGCACCTCACCAACAATAATACGATCAGGTCGCATTCTTAATGCATTTTTCACCAAATCACGCTGCACAATCTCGCCCTTACCTTCAATATTGGCTGGCCGAACCTCTAAACGAACTACGTGAGGTTGCTGAAGCTGCAGCTCTGCCGCATCCTCAATGCTTACTATACGCTCCTTATCTGATATATAACCAGACATAGCATTCATCATTGTTGTCTTACCACTGCCCGTACCACCACTAATAAGAATATTACGACGCGCCTTTACTGCAGCAGCAAGAAACTCAGCCATACCAGGCGTAATGGATTTAAAATTCTCTAAATCCCTCATCGTGTATGGATCAACACTAAATTTTCGAATAGATAGTGATGGGCCATCTACCGCAAGTGGCGGGATAATCGCATTTACACGCGAACCATCAGCAAGTCTGGCATCTACCATCGGTGACGACTCATCAATACGCCTACCGACACCACTTGCTATTTTGTCAATGATGCGCATTAAATGCTCATCATTTTGAAAACGAACAGGCGTTTTTTCAAGCCGCCCATGACGCTCAACATAGATTTGGCGGTAAGTGTTTACAAGAATATCTGATACGGTTGGATCAGCAAGAAGTGGCTCTATTGGGCCTAATCCCAGAACCTCATTGATGATATCAGTGACCAATAATAATTTT
The DNA here is from genome assembly GCA_026196545.1 of Gammaproteobacteria bacterium. Classification (GTDB taxonomy): domain Bacteria; phylum Pseudomonadota; class Gammaproteobacteria; order SZUA-229; family SZUA-229; genus LH-M37. The sequence continues at coordinate 14,207 of JAPHSZ010000145.1, read as the reverse complement.
TCATTTGCATTTAGCGGGGTGTTTTCTTTTTCAATTAAATCTCGTATGACATCTCCTAATTTTTCACGCAATGTCTTTTCATCAAATTCGTCCAGAATCTTCAAATTGACCTGCTCCATCAAGTTATGATGAATATGATTTTTTAGCTGGTACATATCCGCAGTACCGGCTAAAACAGCAGGCGTATCTTCTATCTCGCTGATGTCTTGCTTTTTATAATCCCAATTTTCATCTGACATCGTAGTTTCTCCGCATTCTTAAAACAGTTTCATTTATTTTGAAAATAATTTATCAAAAAGCCCTTTTTTCTTGGTCTCACCTTTTTGTAAAACATAGAGGTATTCCGCCAGGGCATGAAGATCTTTAGTAAATTTTGATCCTCTGGAAATCTCTTCAACAGGCTGTCCCTGATTTTGTGAATACACGGATGCTTTATAATCATTACTGGCCTTATGCATCCTTTCAATTCCTAGCGTTTCTTTCAGCTTATTGATATCAATACTACCTTCTTTCGACATAGCCCTGTTATTAATTACTTCAATATTATCTGCAGGAATACCTTCCTGCTTTATCTTATCCAGAATCAATTTTGCATCACGAATTGAGGAAAGGTTATTTTGGCCGACGAGCATGACAGGGTCAGAGCATCGGAGTGCTTCCATGGTCCAGGATGTCAGAACTCGAGGTACATCTAGAATCACAAAATCGTATACCTCTACGGCAGCATCAATGAGGCTGGTTACTCCATCCGAGGAAATCCCACCCATAGAACTGATATCGGCAGGCGAAGCCAGCACATCAAGGCCACTACCATGCCGTGTAATCAATGCCTTTAAAAATACTGGATCAACACGATGAGGCTGCAATAGTGCATCCATAACATTATTACCTGGTATTAAATCAAGTAACAGCGCAGCATCACCAAACTGAACATCGAGATCTATCAGGAGAACCTTAGCTTCAAAAGTATGAGCCAGGATTTCAGCCACATTCATCGCGATTGTCGTCGCACCACAGCCTCCTTTTGCAGAAATAAATGAGGTAACCCCACCTTTACCACCTTTAGACTGTCCTAGACGTGTGCGTTTTTCAGAGAGTATATTAGTCACGGCATTCACCAATTCATGTGTTTGTATAGGTTGAGGGAAGACATCTCGCACACCGGCTCTCATCAGGCGACGCATGGTTTCTATGTCGCCATTCTTCTCGGTTACATATACGGTAACTCGTTGCGCAAATTCTTGAAGAATTTTTTCTAAATCCTGGATCTCTTCCTCTTTGCTGCCATCTATTTCATAGATAATAATATCCGGAATTTCTTCATCACCAACAGATTTAAGAGACCATTCACCATCCTGTAGGTGCATTGATAACACAACGTTACTGATACTCCCAAGAGCAGTTTCAATTTCTTCACAAGTTTCCTTGCGAACAAGATATCCAATCACCTTTAGCTTAACGCTCATATCGCCACCTGCCACTTAAAATTTAAATCGCAATTTAATTCTTTACACATAATCATACTATCCACCTGATACTGCCGCTGTATGCAAATCTTCACTTATTTTTGTCGATCTAAAGGACTGCAAGTTTATTGCCAGACCCCAACCCAGTATGCCGGGAACAGTAAGGTAATGCTTTGCACCTGAAACCGTTACTGTCACCAGATAAATATCATTACGCTCTATATAAGTACTATCCGGACAGGCATATTCCACCTCTACATTAATATCATCCTGAATATTGATTATAGGCGCAATGCCCGCCATTCTCTCTATCAAATCTGGACAGCTACCGGAATCACAATTAATTGTTGCAACCACACCTGCACTTGTACACGCTGAAAGTCCAGTTAGCGGATCATTAACGACTGCATATCTCACTCCATTACGTGTTGCTTCAGCCAGCTGTGCTGAACGAACTATTGCAATACTAAATTCTATTACGGCAAAAATGATCACCAGAAACAAAACCAGCACCAAAGCCATTTCTACCAATGATGTACCTTTTTGCCTGTGTAAACTCATATTCATTTTGGTTTTAGTGCCCTATATACCTTTCCTGAGTTGCAGCATTGAGCGTAACCCCTCCGAGACGAAAACCCGGTACAGCTACAAGATCATCACCAAAGATACTTTGAAAGTCAGCTGTTGCCCTGATGGTAATTACACATGCCGATGGTGACGTGCATGATGCATGAGCAATACCGGGTCCACATACATCAATGTAATCAATTACCATATTGGGTAAAAGAGGGTCATCACATCCGCCCGCACTATCATCACCACACTGGATAAGGTTCGTTGTTACCGCCACCGCAGCATTCCATCTCGCCTCATTTCCAGCATCATTAGAGCAATCATCAGCATCTATAATTCCATTGACCCGAGCCATATAACGTGCTCCCAATTCCACCGCCTGCGTAAGCATGCTCTGTTGATACAGCGCTCGACCCAGTTCTGTGATACCGAACAAAAGAAACAGCATTAACGGTAAAATTATCGCCAGCTCAACCATGGCGGTGCCTGAACATGATCCATAAAAGTTAGCTTTGCTCAGTTTATTCATAAAGCTGAATCACCTTCCTGAAGTGTTCATCTTCTTTATCTGTGACTTCTTCAATAAATTCAGCATAAACAGTGACTCCTCCAGCCCCAGGTGGTGGACTAACATGTTCTGTCATAAAGAATCGCATCCATTTACCATCCACTTCTGTCACATTTATAATGGTGTTAGAGCCAACGTCATTTGCAACACAGGCAATTGCTGCCACAAACAGTTCCCTACGTTTATCTGAATCATCATCATCAATAGTATCAGGGACATCAGGGAGATTATTGGGATCACCATCAAGCATACGACAGCGAGTATTACTACCATCAACGCACTGCTCTTCATAGTCATGAAGATCAGCGGCAGTCATTGTATTATCTGGCAAATTACCCGTCGATAGCTCCCAGTTGTAATATTCTAATCTTGATTTCTTACCAGGGTCAGTACCTCCATGGTAATTGGCAATATAATCAGCTTCACCAAATGTACTTGGTTGATCTTCACATCCTGCTTCTGTTGTAAGCCAATCGGTATTACCAAATTTTACATATGTAAAATCTTCACAGTAGCCGCCACTATTATCAGTAACAGGTAACCCAGTGTCAGTAAGATCGTCGCGTGGATAATCGACAACGTTAGGTGCTGATGGAAAAGTATCATTCCTGTGTTCGGGCCGCTCATATAAACCAAAGCGGGTGTTCAAACCCCAACGCGGCCAGTTAGCAATGTTACCAGGGTTAATCTCTATAATAGGATTAGAACATTCCTGTCCATATTTACTACCAAGGCGATGAGACAACAGTTTATTTACACTTAAACCATCATCAAGAGGATCAGCGCTCACCTCATCAGCTATTAACCAGCCAAAAGTTCCCGCAACCCAGGGCGCACCTGGTCCCTGTTCTTTTAATGCGACCATCTGACCGGGAACCAATGGATCTCCTCCTTCAGATGGATCACAAATAAACATCGGTGGATAGTTACACACCTCGGTATGCGAACCGGCCAATGCAACAACCCGGGTTGATGCTTCAGTGGCGGTATCAACACCAAACAAGGAGAGCACGGGTAAAAAGTAAAGATCGATCTCATAGCGGTCGTCATCAGTAGCCAGAAGAACAGGATCAAGTTCAATTTGGACATAGGAGGCGTCATCGTCTGATGTAGTTACGCACTTTCCATCAACAGGCGCACAATCAGATGGGGGAGTTGAGGAATCCATATCACTGCCTATCCACGAATAGAAAGTAAAAACCGAATCTTCAGCCTGCAAGTTTTCCAGAAGTGCATCCTGTTTGGAAAAATGAGCAAGGTGGTTCAGCATTTCCTGATTAGCTGCTGCTTTTGCCATGTCCAGGGCACCCGCTTCACCATCCAGTTCTACCGCAGCAGATAGTACAGCTGCATCAACCGCATTTTGCATTTCTGTATGCAGGACATAAAGGCGACCCATATCCAAAGCTAAAGCCGCAACACCAATCAGGAGAACCATAACGAGTGCAGCCATGACCAGTACAGCACCACGTACTTGTTGTATAGGCTTTTTCATTACTATTGCCTGTTTTAATCTCCCAGATCTTTCAACAGTGTTTCTGTCGGCGCATCTGCTTCCTCTTTACGATATCGAGACATAAGTTTTTCCGCCTTCTGCCCTTCAAGGGTCGTAATAGAGCTTTCTTTATAAACAGCATCAGCATTAATAACCTGTGCTGACTTATTTACTTTGACTTTACTGCCAAGATTTTTATCAAAAAGTGCAGTACAGCCGCTTACCGCCAGTCCTGCCATAAGCAGGAACATTGGCATTAATGTAAATCTAAATTTTTTCATAACATTAGCTCCTTATTCCTGATGTCCAAAGCTGCCTTCAACACCTTCATTATTTGCCGGAGCAGTTGAAGTAGGTGTGCCGGCTTTAGATCCAGACGCTGAAGATTGTTTCTTAGTTTTAAATTTACTTAACCTTCCCATTAGGTACTGATCAAATGAATTGGGTGGAACAAAGTTATCCGTCGGATAGGAAAGTTTCCTGCCGGGAACGGGGTCTGCCAGTTGTGGTGTAACCACAATGACCAGTTCTGTTTCATTGCGCTTAAACTTCGTACTTCTGAACAGCGCGCCCAGAATTGGGATATCACCTAAACCAGGTACCTGGTCAATTACATTATTCATATCACTCTGAATCAAACCGGCAATGGCAAAACTTTGACCATCAGCAACTTCAACCGTTGTTCCAGCACGACGGGTGGTTAACCCCGGTACTACAATGCCACCACCCGTTGGTGTTGATAAGGAAGGATCAATTGCAGAAACTTCCGTACTAAGCTTCAAGTTGATTTTTTTGTCACTCAAAACAGTAGGGGTAAATTTTAACCCAACACCAAATTCCTTATACTCAAGTGTAATGGTAGGTACCGAACCCACTGAACCGGTTGATTGCGCAACAGGCACAGGGAACTCACCACCAGCCAGAAAACTGGCTTCCTGTCCAGATAGAGCAATCAGGTTAGGTTCCGCCAGTGTTTTCGCCAGCCCTTTACTTTCAAGTGCTTTGATCTGAAGCCGAATTAAATCAAAGTTGCTACTATCAACAATATTGCTGGCAAGGTCACCAAATGGATTTGCCAGACCTGATGTAGCCTGACCCGTAATAAGAGATAGGGTATTGCCTCCAGCAAGCGTTTTCTGAACTTCGGTTTGCATTCCCAGTTCACGCAAGGAGCTGCGTGCCACCTCTGAAACCTTAGCGGTTAACATCACTTGTTGACCACCGCCAACGTGCAACATATTAAGCACTTTATTCTTCGGCACATAACTGCTAGCAATCGCCAATGCGGTATCCATAGATAACAGGCTACTTACTTCACCGGATATCATTACCGAATCATTTTCACCACGAACTTCTATAGTCTGTTCATGAGGCAAGGCCTCATATATGTTACGTTTGATAGCGTCCAGATCATAACCCACTACCACATCAATAACGGCGATAAGACTTCGTGCCTTATCCCGGAATACCAGATTTGTTCTACCCGGCTCTTTACCCAGTATCAAAACCTGCCTGTCACTGAGCAGTTTAATATCGGCAACCTCAGGACTGCCAATAACCACCTGATCCAGTGCTTTAGGTGAGTAAATAATCTGCGATTTACCGACAGATAAACTAAATTGCGATTGTTTGGCACCAAACTCCAGCATATAGTCCTTACGCTCGGCAGACATTGCCGTGTTAGTAACCGCAAACAATACTGCGATCAATAGAACACGAACAAAGCCACCAACATTGCGCCAGGATCTAACTGGATACATGGTGAGAGCAGATTGCTTAATCATTATTTACCCTCCTTCTTTATTGTTGCGTCAGATAGTGGTTCACCTTTTTTTACTTTTTGTTTCTCAACATCAAGGCCACGAATAATTTCCACAGTAGGAGTAGGAGCACGTCTTATACGCTTGTAAACTTTAACTTTCTTAGGTGTTCCTAAAGGGGGTTCCTGTAATGTTTTAGTGGTAACCAAATCCTTGACCAGAATGGAGGCGTCAATTTCATTGCGAAGCAGTAAAGTCAGCTCACCCACCTCCTGTGCCAGGGCAAGTTTTTTACCATCACGAGGCGTTACTTCCAGAGTTACGGCATTCACTACTTTTGGATCATCCACATCTTCAGAACTCAATTGATCCACTCCCAGCACATGAATATTTTGCAGCAGGGTTCGGCTGGCCTTCTGCTTATCACGCTGCCCAATAGTACTGGTCAGCAAGACATCAACAAAGGTACCGGGCAGTACAAAGCCAGCTACTCCGCTTATCTCATCAACCTTGATAGTAATTGCACGCCTGTCCTCACTAATTTTGGCTGGCAAGCCACCACGTGCACCTTGTGGAGATAGCTTGTAAGGAAGAAAAATTTCATTCTTGTTGATTTTCTTGAGCACAATAGGAGGGGTTTCACCAAGCAGGGCATCTACATTACTGTACGCGCCTTCAGGTAGATTTCCAGCAGGCCAGTCAACCTGTTTTACTGTCAGCTTATCGAGACGCATGCCCGTTTTAAGATCTGCCGCTGCCACCAATACCTTTGTGGTCTTCATCGCCGATTCCTGTCCGCGTTCCTGCACTTCTCGCGTTAAAAGATTCCTGACCAGAATAGTAACCAGACTACCTATGATCAGTGCGATCAATAATAATAGTAGCGCTTTCTTTTGCATAATAACTCTCTCCTAATCGTTCCCTAACTTTGGACAAAAAAAACAGCCCTCAAAATTAGTATCAACTATTAATAAAACTATAACTTGACATAGATTAACCCAACAGACAAAAACGTTCCCACTGCTATTGGTAACGCATATGGCATAACTACCTTTTGTTCCTGTTCATCTGGCGCAAGATATACCGGCCTTTTTAACATTAGACCAGCCGCCAACATCGCACCATAACGCTGAAACGAATTTTTAAGCAACTTACTGTGCAACAGCATAACAATACCCATTACCGCACCGGTTATAACTATTCCAAATAAAACTGTAGGTGCATGCTCTATGCCCACAATAGCGCCCACACTAGCCATTAACTTTACATCACCTGCCCCCATCCACCGAAACACATATAAAGGCAGGGTAAGCGCAAAAATCAAAAGGAATCCATAGAGAGAAGATGACACACCAGGAAGGGTATCAGATACCACATATAATATAGGGCCAATAACCCATCCGGCCAAAGAAATCACATTAGGTATTTTATGATACCTAATATCAAACGCCACTGCTGGTAACAAAATAATCAGCAATAACATTATTACCCATTCAGACAAATGAACCCCCACTATCTCTCTCTGAAAAATTTTGCACCATGCATCCCTTATAATTAGAACAAATCTATGGAATACACATAATATAGTAATATCAGTCAGCAGCCAGAATTTACAATGCAGTCCTTAAATTCACCAAACTTATTATCCAGCGCCACACCGATTAGAGTAACCGTTGCAATAACCGCCACCGCTATCAACGCAGCAAGTATCGCATACTCCGCCACGTTGGCTCCCGATTCATCGTTAAAGAATTGCTTTATCACTTTTATAACAATGCTCATATTCAACACGCGGAGACATTCCTTTTCAGCGCCCCTTGTAACAACACAACCCAAGGGGCGCGAAATTAGGACATTAATAAATAATACTAGCCTCCTGGGCAAGTACCATCAGCAATACAAGCGCGAATCTCTTCAAACTTTGCATCCAGCGCCTCACCTACTAATACAACAGTTGCAATAACCGCCACCGCTATCAAAGCAACAAGCACGGCATACTCCACCATGGTTGCACCAGACTCATCGTTAAAAAACTGTTTAATCATGTTCATTACTTATACTCCTCGTTACATTAGTCAAATTTAAGAGCCCAATAAACTTATACCTCTAGCTGAAAGTCTAGTCAACATAAACTTTTAACGTTTGACATAAGTCATAATTTTTATTTAAAACTTTTTACTACACACTATCGTAATCATAACTACTATTTTTTTAAGCTTATTGGATCCAGTCTACTCGATTTGATGCTATCAGCTTTTGTGCAAATAATTTCCACACTAGTTTTTTTTATAAAAAATAGCCCTACCCCTCCCTCTTAAGACTGAATAACATTATCATTAGACATGGGTGAGGTATTATTAAGGTTTTTATTGCTTGCAAAAAATATGGTTTATTTTTTGCCTAAGGCGTGGTTATTATTTCTGCCGCTTCTGCTGTTTTCTGTAGGCACACATGCCGACCCAGCATGGGATACCAGGTCATCACGTGCACTGGAAAACTTACTGCAAAACAATCCAGGATATCTTCAGCAACCAAATAAAGCTGCCATAATAAATTTTTATAATGAGCGTAAACATAAACTGCTATGGTCGGACGAAAATGGACGATTGAACCGGGCTTATGATTTATTAAATGTAATCACCCATGCTGAAGAGGAAGGCCTGTTATCCTCCGATTACAACCTTAAAAAAATAAGGGAATTTTGGGCTTTAAATAACCTGGATTCAGCTATTCATCTTGACCTGTTTTTATCAGCCGCTCTATATCGATACAGCAATGATGTCTACTCAGGAAAATTTGATCCGTCTGATCTAGATATCGACTGGCATATTGAGAACAAACCACTGGATATTAGCCACCTGTTTGCTGCTGTTGCCGGAAAAAGATCCATTGCAGCATTACTTGATAAGCTACCACCCCAGTATTCCGGTTATCAGTTATTAAAAAAGCAATTACAAATCTTGCGCGAACTTGAACAACAAGGAGGCTGGCAACAATTTAAAAATGAGCCTAGCCTAAGAGCGGGGATACAGCACAAACAGGTATTACAGCTAAGAAAACGGCTGGAAATGACTGGCGATCGAATTGAGACTTCCTTCCCCGACATGGATATATTCGATTATGGATTGACTGAAGCCGTTAAGCGTTTTCAACAGAGACATGGTTTGACGGTTGATGGCGTAGTCGGCCCAAAAACAAAGCAGGCTCTGAATATCACAGTCAGTGAGCGAATCAGGCTGGTTCGCATCAATATGGAGCGCTGGCGCTGGATGCCCCGTACACTCGAAAAGAGACATCTTATGGTCAATATGACCGGTTTTGAGCTGCACGTCATGGAAAATGGTTTATCTGTACTGAGTATGCCTGTCATAATTGGCAATTCATTCCGCTCTACCCCCAGTTTTTCCGGTCTGGTGAGCCAGATGAAATACAATCCCTACTGGACGATTCCGACAAATATTGCCTTAAAAGATGTCATCCCAAAACAGATACGTGATCCTTCTTATTTTTCTAAAAAATCAATCAGGGTATACCGGGGCTGGGAAAATGCGCAGGAAATTGACCCCCAGACGGTAAACTGGAACAAACTTGTCAAAATCGACAAGGACCATTTTCCTTACTGGCTGCGACAGGAACCTGGACCTAAAAATTCTCTGGGCCTGGTCAAATTTCTTTTCTCCAATCCCTATGATATTTACCTGCATGGCACACCGGACATACACCTGTTTGACCGGATTGTTCGCGCCTTTAGTTCAGGCTGCATCCGGGTAAAAGACCCAGTGCGGCTGGCGGCCTATTTGCTGAACGACGACAGCCAGCAGAAAGAAGAAGAGATACTGGAGAATATCTTTCTGGCAGGCAACCAGAGTGTGATGCTACCCGTTGCTGTGCCTATTTATCTTGTCTATTGGACTGCATGGGTAGATCAGGACGGTAACCTGAACTTCAGGGATGATATTTATCGCAGAGATGAAAAATTGAATGGCTCATTTGATAACTAGCAATGATAAATATGTGTAAATGGCTCTTTGGCATGTAATTGCTGACACAAGACCTTTTAATTTGCAATAAATACCCCATATAATGTCTGCATGTTAGTGAATTAATGAGTTATGGTATGCCTGAAAAAACTGAAGAAGACAACAATATCAAACTATCGCGCAGGGGTTTCCTGACTTCTATTGCTGGTGCGGCAATGTCACTGGCTGCCCCCGGTGCGATTGCATCTGCTGCTTCTGCACGCGATCGTGAGCTTTCTTTCTACAATATCCATACCGGTGAAAAGCTGTCTGCTACCTTCTGGTCTAACGGCAGTTACCTTGATGATGGCATTGAGGAAATTAGCTGGATATTAAGAGATCATCGCGCCGGCTTAGCTACCCCTATGGATACCAAATTACTCAACCTGCTACATCAGCTACAGGCAAAAGTTGGGCATCAGGGAGAATTCCAGGTGATTTCAGGTTATCGTTCACCTGCAACCAATCAAATGTTGAACAAACGCTCCTCAGGCGTTGCCAAACGTAGCTATCACATGCTTGGTCAGGCTATCGATATCCGGCTACCGGGTTTTGACACCCGTCAGCTACACAAAGCCGCTGTTTCACTCAAAGGTGGTGGTGTGGGTTATTATTCCAGCTCTAACTTTGTACATCTGGATGTTGGTCGAGTCCGTTACTGGTAGACCTGTTAAGCATTTTAAAATGCCCGGCCATTAAAGTTGGAGTTATCTAAACAGCTGTTTCAATCTACCTTGATAGTACGCCAACCAGATTTTTTTAAGTTTAGGGAAAGTTAGCCCTGGTTTTGTTTTCATCAACATCAGCAGGAAGCGATAACATATGGAAATAATGTTGCATTAAAAGAAACCTGAAAACCCTGCCAACAATAATGTATGATCAAAAGCTACATTGTCAGCAACTGCGCTTGAGGCAAATAGCTATGAATAAAGTACAGGATATTATTGAGAAAATAAAAGTCCTCGAGAAAGCGTTGCTACTGGAAACACAGAAAAAGGAAGCAGAGTTTTTTTACACCATTAAAAAGAACAAAGTTTATTTTGACAAAAAAACTAAAAAACAACATAAACAGCTAACCACAACAATTATTACCTATCTGCTAGAGTCTTCGCCATGGAGCATTATTACTGTTCCAGTTATGTGGTTTTGCATTGTTCCAGCTGTATTTATGGACCTGGTCATAACGCTCTATCAACTTATTTGTTTCACAGCACACGGCATCCCAAAAGTTAAACGCGAAAATTATATTGTGATTGACCATCATAGTCTTGGCTACCTGAATATCATTGAAAAATTTAACTGTATTTACTGCAGTTACTTCAATGGTCTGATTGCCTATATTCAGGAGATTGCCGCAAGAACTGAACAGCACTGGTGCCCGATTAAGCACGCCAGAAAACTGGGCAGCATACACAGTCGTTATCACAAATACCTGGAATATGGTGACCATGAAGAGTTTAAAAAATGCTTTGTTGAAATCAGCAATGATTATGATGACCTTATTGATGACAACACCAGAAAACCTGACTAAAGCACACTAAATACCTCAATACAGCAACAGGGCTTATCGATTAACAATCGCATCTTGCCACTGTGCAATCTTTACGTCTCTCGGTATCGATGCATTCGCCGGGCTGGTTGAAGGCAAAACAATTAAATCATAATGATCGGCAATGCTGCTATGAGAACTCAATATATTTTTTTTAAATGATAAGAATGCTTTCTTACCGTTAAAACAAATCCTTGTTATTGCCTGATGGGATGAAAGGAATCCAGCAAAATCATTGACCTCTTCAGTTTCAGAATTTATGCTTGAATCCAGACTACCCTCCCGCTCACATTGCCTGATAACATCCCATAGTGCTATTTTGTTCTGGTTTAACTCTTTAATCCTGCTCTCGTACGATTTATCAAGCTCAATACCAAGCACCTGATACATAATCTGCCAGAATAAATTACGCGGGTGTGCATAGTATTGATTATATTCCAGTGACAGCTTGCCTGGCATTGAACCGACTATAAGCAGCTCTGCATCAGGCAGCGATGCGGGTGGAAAACAGGTGTGTTTTTTCATGAAACAGAAAACAGCTAAAATAATTACCTGTAGCTAATTATTGTTCTTACGCGTCGTTTAATTACCGACTTAACCCAACCAGTTGACGGGCCTTTTCTAAATCCTCTGGCGTATCAACAGAAAGGCTCTGGAATTCATCGACAATCGTAATTCCAATATTGATACCATGTTCCAGCGCTCTTAGTTGTTCAAGTTTTTCTGTGCTTTCCAGCGGCGCATGCTCGAGGTGACTGAGTTTTTCCAGAGCGTCGCGTGTATAAATATATACACCTATTTGCACCAGTGCTTTTTCTGGCAGGTCACCATTTTGTGTAACGGGGATACAGTTCCTGGAAAAATACAGCGCCTTGTTGTCCTGCCTGATGACCACCTTGGCCGTGGTTGGGTCCTTTAGCACAACGGCTTCAGACTCCCAGTGTGCCAAGGTTCCCATTTCTGCATCAGCATGGTCAATAAACTCCGTCACCAGCTTATCGATATGTTCGGGGTTCAGCAGCACCTCATCACCCTGCATATTTACAAAAATATCCGTGGATGAATCATTTTGCATATATTCTGCTATACGGTCAGTTCCTGACGCACAATGCTCTGAAGTCATCACCGCTCTGTAACCGGCATTATTAACCACATTGAGGATGCGCTCATCATCAGTCAGCACGATTACATCATGCAAAGCTTTTACCTGCATGGCTTTTTCTACAACACGGATTACCATCGGTTTGCCGCCGATATCACACAGCGGTTTTCCGGGTAATCGCGTTGAGGCATAACGGCTGGGAATGCAGCCTATGACTTTCATTATCTAATACTTAAAAAATCTTAGGTAAATTTTTTGGCATCTTCCAGAAATGCAGCAATACCAATATCTGTCAATGGATGTTTTTCCATTTGTGTTAATACACCGCCAGGGACAGTAAAGATATGAGCACCCGCTAATGCTGGCTCAACCACATGCAGCGGATTGCGAATAGATGCAACGATAATTTCCGAAGTGATTTCAGAATAATTATCAAACACGGTTACAATTTCGTTGATCAGTTCATTGCCGGGCGTGGAAATATCATCCAGACGTCCTACAAACGGACAGACATTGGACGCACCCGCCTTGGCTGCAAGAATAGCCTGGCTGGTAGAAAAAATTAATGTCACATTCGTTTTAATACCTTCATCTGAAAAACGTTTTACCGCTTTTAAGCCTTCATGACACATCGGGATTTTAACCACAACATTGTCTGCAATTTTTGCAAACTCCTTACCTTCCTTATAAATCTCATCTGCTTCCAGTGACAACACTTCTGCATGAACATCGCCATCAACGATAGAACAGATATCTTTGATGGCATCGGTCATAGATTTCCCGGTTCTTGCAATCAGGGTCGGGTTAGTTGTAACACCATCACAAAGACCGAGATCAAGTCCGTTCTGAATTTCTGCTATGTCGGCACTATCGACGTAAATTTTCATTGGTTTGCTCCGATAAAATAATCTTCTGAATTTTTGAGTGTCCCTTGCACATCAAGCAAGGTATCTATCATTTCTCTAACGGCAGTATCTCCGCCTTTTCTTTCGGTTGTCCAGTCTGCTTCCTGTTTAACACGTGAAACTGCATTTGCAGGTGCTACAAAAACACCAACGCAGGGCTTGCAAACTAAATCAAGAATATCATCACCCATGTAGAGCACCTGTTCAGGTGCTAAACCGGCAGTTTTAATCATTTCACGCAGGGCATCCTGTTTATAAAAATGACCAAATTCGTAATAATCAATTTTAAGTTCGTCAACACGTCGCTGAACAGCCTCAGAGGTTCTGCCGGTAAGTATGCCGAATTTGATACCAGTATGGCGTGCCATGGTTACACCAAAGCCATCCTGCACATGAAATTGTTTGGTATCTGAATCTTTACCGCTGAGGATAATGGCACCATCGGTTAGCACGCCATCAACATCCAGCACAATGAGCCTGATGCCCGACAGCTTTTGCTTTAATTCAACAGTAATATTGCCCACTGATTAACTGATATCCCAGGATTGCACCAGATCGTGCAGAGCAACGGCCTTACCAATCAGGTCTTCCATTTCATCAAGTTTATACATGGAAGCAGCATCGCATAAACCCTGCATTGGGTCAGGATGAGTTTCAACAAACAGGCCGTGAGCACCGGCAGCCATTCCGGCACGGGACAAGGCAGGTATAAATTGTGGTTCACCACCGCGAGGGTCTTTTGAGCTGATACCGTAAATGCGCACAAGGTG
>JAPHSZ010000109.1 GCA_026196545.1 Gammaproteobacteria bacterium | reverse complement strand
TATTGCTCCTGTCACCCGCTTCATTGCGCAGGCTGTCGAGCAGGGTTTTGATGTGTGCAAAACCACCCATGCGGCCGTATTTTTTTGCGCCCTTTTCAAAGTCCAGATAGGTATAGGCGTAGGATTCTGGTGTGTCGGCCTGAAGTTTCATTGTATTCAGGAATTTTTTACCGACAATGTGGGGAGGGCGGCCAAAGGCATCGCCAATGCCCAAATTAACATTGGGTTCACGGAAATAAACCGGGTTTAGCTGTCCGTGTACATCGGTGATGTGTAGAATTCGAGCATTGCCCTTCATCGGGACTTTATAGAAGTCTTTGCTGATACTGGGCATGCGGGCATTGGCGTGGCGATATAATAAGGGCAGTGAGCCTGCGGCGGTAGTGATGCCGAGTAATTTCAAAAAGTCGCGTCGGTTGAGCTTTGCCATGGCTGTATTCCCTCAGTGTAGGATGATGTATATGTTGAAAGACTGGTTGCTGGTTATTTTGAAATAATCTTATATTAATTCAGTCATGCTAAGCACACAATTTAAATATTGTTTTAAGGATTATTTAATTTGCGTTTTGTTTACAAGATTTTGCAGTTGTTATTATTATATTTCCTGAGTATTGGTCAGGTTATGTCGGATGTGGTCAAGCCTGCACTGGTTGAAATTAATGCGCATGCAAATGGCGATATCAATATTGAAATCCGTGCCAGTATAGAAGCCTTGCTGACAGGTATTAATGCGCAATATAAAAACACCCAGGATGCACCAGGCGCAGATGAGTACGATATTCTGCGAGCAATGCCACCAGATGAATTGCAAACACAGTTTGAATCATTTTACCAGAACATGCTGGACAGCGTTTTCCTGAAAACAGAAACTGGCGAGGTATCTCTGGCTATTGACTCTGTGTCAATACCAGAGCCGGGCTATACCAAAGTGCCACGAATCAGTGTGATCAAATTAACTGGGGAAATTTTACCGGGCACCAGAGAGCTGCAATGGTATTATCCGGCGAGTTTTGGCGATAACGCGGTCAGGGTCAGACAGGTGGATGAGGTCAATGAACAATGGCACTGGTCACAATGGCAATGGTTGCGCAAGGATCAGGTGAGTGAAAAGTTTTCTTTAAATGAAGTGTTTGCCAAACGTTCAACGGCTGAAGTGATAGTTTCTTATATTGTGGTTGGCTTTGAACATATTATCCCAAAAGGTGCTGATCATCTTTTATTTATACTGGGGATATTTCTTTTAAGTGTACGTATAAAACCCCTGTTGTGGCAGGTAACCATGTTTACCCTGGCGCATACCATTACACTGGGGTTATCGATGAACGGTGTTATCAGTTTGCCTGCGAATATTGTTGAGCCTCTGATTGCGCTGTCGATTGCCTATATCGGTGTAGAAAATATTTTTCATAAATCATTACATAAAAGCCGGCTGGTGCTGGTCTTTGTTTTTGGCCTGTTGCACGGTCTCGGTTTTGCAGGTGTGCTTTCAGACTTTGGTATGCCGGATGAGGATTTTGCCGTGGCGCTGATCAGTTTTAATGTGGGTGTTGAGTTGGCCCAACTAACGGTGATTGCGATTGCTTTTGCATTAGTCGGATTCTGGTTTCGTCATAAATACTGGTATCGAAAAGTAATTATTGTTCCTGTTTCCACGATTATTTCAATAACGGGATTGTTGTGGACGATTCAGAGACTTTAGTTGTTGATAGATTATTTCAATAAATTGTTATATTATTAAAACATCGCTACATTGTTCAAGGATGAATTTTATGGAAACACCCACTTCTCTCAAATTATTTTTATTTCTGTCTTTAATTAGCTTTTCAAGCCTTTCTTTCTCAGAGACAATGGCAGCGCCGACAGTGAGCTCCAGGATTTACCCTGATAGCCATGGCAGCACGGTTGTGTTTCCGCAGGGTGATATTTCATTTGCGGATGAAGTAATTTTTTATCAACCGGGTGAACCAGCTCCAATAAAAGCTAAACATCGAGAGCCGTCGAGGGCATTATCAATTCCAGATTATAAGCACCGTACAGGTGATGGCTATCTGAGCCTGGGTTGTGGTGGTGTGTTAGTGGTCAAATTTAATGATAATGCCATAACAGATATTCAGGGGCCGGATTTACACATTTTCGAAGTAGGCACGGCGATTGAACCAACGCGTCTTGAAATTTCACCCGATAACAGACAGTGGATCATGATAGGTGAAATCAATGGTGGACATGCAAATGTAGATATTGCTGCATATACACAGCAGTTTGATACCTTTCGCTATCTGAAATTGACCGATCTGAAACAGCACTGTAGCCCGGGTTCACCGGGCTCTGATATTGATGCAATTGGCGCGATTGGTTCTTCGCTACGAATAACGCTGGATAGCGGTGTGATCTTTGGTTTTAACCAGGCTATGTTGAATGCGAAATCAATAACAAAGCTTGATCAAGTTATTGCACAGATTCAGTCCTATCCGCACTCAAGAATTACAGTTGCAGGCCATACCGATAGCAGCGGTTCAGATAAATACAATATGCAATTATCACAACAACGTGCAGATACCGTTCAAAATTATCTCCTGGCCCATTTGCCTAATAAAAACCAGTTGCATATCAAAGCCATTGGTTATGGAGAGTTGCGCCCTGTTGCCAGTAATGATGACGAAGTAGGGAGGCAGCTGAACAGGCGTGTTGAAATCATCATCACGCCGTTGGATGTGGTTAATTAAAAAGCATTTGCCTTAATCAGAGGGGGTTTGGGATAGCATTATTTGGCCATTCCTGATTAAATCCGCCCATGTTTTTACCCAAAGAAATTTTCATCGGCCTGCGCTATACCCGCGCCAAGCGCAAGAACCATTTTGTCTCCTTTATCGCCTTTATTTCTATAGCAGGTGTAGCGCTGGGTGTGTTCTCGCTGATCGTCGTATTATCTGTGATGAATGGCTTTGGCAATGAGTTGCGCAACCGCACACTGAGCATGACCTCACACGCTACCGTGACCGGTTTTGATGGTTACATTCACAACTGGGAAGAGGTCTCCGAGCGGGCCATTCAGGATGAAGGCGTGGTTGGCACCGCGCCCTATATAACCAAAGAAGTGATGCTTTCAAATGGAAGGCGTGTCAATGGCTCTGGCGTACGCGGTATTTACCCCGAACTGGAAACAAATGTTTCCAGCATCGCCAGCAAGATGGTTTCCGGCAAACTGACTGATCTTAAGTCGGGTGAATACGGCATTATTCTTGGCCACGAACTGGCCAATTCGCTCGGGGTATACGAAGGCGACAAGGTCACCCTGATCACGCCGCAGGCCATGGTGACGGCGGTGGGTGTCATGCCTCGTTTAAGACGTTTCAAGGTCGTGGGTGTGTTTGAAGTGGGCATGAATCAGTTTGATAGCCTGATGTCGTATATGCATATCGAAGATGCCAGCAAATTATTTGGCTTAAAAGACAGTGTTAATGGCGTGCGCCTCAAACTGACCGATTTATACGAAGCACCATCCATCGCCCGAAGGCTGGACAGGGAATTTGGCGAGGATTACTGGGTGCGTGACTGGACCCGGCAGCACACGAACTTTTTCAGGGCGCTGAAGACCGAAAAGACCGTGATGTTCATCATCCTGCTGATGGTTGTCGCGGTGGCCGCACTGAATATCGTTTCAACCCTGATGATGAGTGTCAACGACAAGGAATCTGACATTGCCATCCTGCGCGCCCTCGGTATCACCCCGCGCAGCATCATGGCAATCTTCATGATCCAGGGTGCGATCATCGGCCTGTTCGGCACCCTGATTGGTGTTGCCGCCGGTGTACCGGTGGCGCTAAACGTCTTTGAAATCGTCAGTTACTTCGAGCAACTGTTCAATACCGACTTCCTGCCATCCGATGTCTACTACATCAGCGATGTCGTCGCCGATGTCAGGGCAGACGAAGTCATCACCTATGCAGTCTCTGCCTTCTGTATCACAATACTGGCGACGATCTATCCCGCATGGCGCGCCTCAAAAACCCTGCCAGCCGAGGCGCTTCGTTATGAATAATTTCACGCTCGAAGCCATTGATATCAGCAAGTCCTACCACGAGGGCAGTGGTGATGACCTGAACGTGCTCACCGATATTGACCTGCACCTGCACCAGGGTGAGACCATCGCGATTATCGGTTCCTCCGGTTCGGGTAAAACCACACTGTTAAATATCCTCGGCGGCCTCGATGAAGCCAGTGCCGGCAGGGTGTTGCTCAATGGTGATGATATCGCCAAACACAGCGAACAGACCCGCTGCACCATCCGTAACCAGCACCTGGGTTTCATCTACCAGTTCCACCACCTGCTGCCCGAATTTACCGCGCTGGAAAATGCCGCGATGCCATTGCTGATTGCCGGCGTTTCACCCGAAGAAGCCAGCCAGAAATCCGAAGCAATTCTGGATGAGGTTGGGCTATCCCAACGCCTGCACCACAAACCCAGTGAACTCTCCGGCGGTGAACGCCAGCGTTGCGCAATTGCCCGAGCCTTAATCCATCGCCCGGATTGTGTACTGGCGGATGAGCCTACCGGCAACCTCGATCGCAAGAATGCCGAGCAGGCGATTGAGCTGATTATCCAGCTCAACCAGGGCTATAAAACTGCGCTGGTGATCGTTACCCACGATTTGCAGATTGCTGAGCGGATGAGTCGGGTTTATACCCTTGAAGATGGCATCCTGAAACCCCAATAACTACCCGTAAAGCGCTTATTCCTTGACCCAACAGGGGTTAATGTCGATAATTCGCGCCTGGCACTCATAAGTAGTGAGTGCTAATTTTGTTTATGACTACGAGTGCCGAATGCCAACAAGCCCCCAGATATTGAATGACCGCGCAGCGACCCTTCTGAAGAAGCTGGTCAATAGTTATATCACCGATGGACAACCGGTCGGCTCCAGGCAATTGGCTGATATGGCGGGGCTGGATATCAGTTCGGCAACCATCCGTAATGTCATGTCCGGTCTTGAGAAAAAGGGGCTCGTCAGGGCACCCCATACCTCTGCCGGCAAGATTCCTACCGAGCAGGGCATTCGCATGTTTGTTGATACCTTGCTGGAAGTTCAACCACTGAAAAAACAGCTGTTCGACAAGCTAAAAGCGCAATTGAACCCGGATCAGGATAAGGAGACCCTGATTCATCAGGCCAACCAGATAGTCTCCGAGCTGACCCACATGGCCGGTGTTATCAGCGTACCTAAAAATAGCCAGTCAAAGCTGCGTCACATTGAGTTTTTACCGCTACCAGATAACAAGGTACTGGCGATTCTGGTTACTAATGAAAAGGAAGTGCAGAACCGTGTTGTCCACATGGGGCAGGATTATTCGGTTAGCCAGCTTCAGGCAGCGGCGAATTATCTGAACCAGCATTTTTCCGGGCAGGATATATATAGTGTCCGCAATGAAGTGCTGTCAGACCTGAACCGTACCCGCAAGGATATGGATGCGATCATGCGTACGGCGATTGATGTCGCTGGCCGAGCGCTGCCTAATTTTGAGGAAAAGGACCAGCCTTACCTGGTGCAGGGTAAATCGAACCTGGTGCGCTATGGTGATGGCAAGGATATGTCGCAGTTACAGCACATGCTGGATATGTTCGATCAGAAGCGTGAAATGCTGGGTCTGCTGGATCGCTGTATTCAGGCTGAAGGTGTGAAGATATTCATCGGCAATGAAGTCGGTGTAGAAGGTGTCGGTGATTGCAGCGTGGTCACTGCGCCGTACTCGGTTGATGGTGAGATGCTGGGTGTGTTGGGTGTGGTCGGGCCGACACGCATCAATTATGACAAAGTGATCCCTGTGGTTGATGTTACTGCGCGACTACTGGGTGAAGCGCTAAAAACATAAAATTTTCAGGGTATAGGGCTTGAATTGTTAAAACCTCATCCCCATATAGCGGCAAAGTATTTAACTTATTGATTTATTTAATTTTGGAGTAACCATGTCATCAAATGAGGCAAATCAGGAACAAGAGCCTGTCATAGAAGATGTTGATCACGAAGCCGAAATGCAGGCTGAAGAAGAATCACTGGTTCAGGCGGAAGACGACCTGATTGAACAGCTCAATCAGGCAAAATCAAAGGCTGAAGAAAACTGGGATTTGTTATTGCGCACCAAGGCAGAAATGGAAAACCTGCGTCGCCGCACCCAGAAAGATCTGGAAAATGCGCACAAATTCGGTATCGAAAAGTTTGTGACCGAATTGCTGCCGATCATGGACAGCATGGAGCTGGGTCTGGCGGTAGAAGAAGCCAGTGTAGAAAGTTTACGTGAAGGCATGACACTCACCGTCAATATGGTTAGCCAGATGTTCGAAAAATTTAACATCGAAGTAGTTGATCCAATTAATGAGAAGTTCGATCCGGAGCTACATCAGGCCATGTCTGCCCAGCCCACTGATGAGGTTGAGCCAAACACGATTCTGGCTGTCATGCAGAAAGGTTATCGCCTGAATGGGCGACTGGTCAGACCGGCCATGGTCATGGTTTCAAAGGCGGCAGAATAAAGTATTACACGCAACGATTACAAGGGCTTGAACTCGCCATAACCGGCCCCATATAAAGGTTCAGGCATTAACAAATTTAAGATTTAATTACTGGAGACTTACACAATGTCAAAAATTATCGGAATCGACCTCGGTACCACCAACTCCTGCGTAGCAGTGATGGATGGCGATAAACCTAAGGTCATTGAAAACAGTGAAGGTGATCGCACCACGCCATCGATTGTCGCTTTTACTGACAATGATGAGGTAATAACCGGACAACCTGCGAAGCGTCAGGCGGTAACCAATCCTGCTGACACCATGTACGCAGTAAAACGCCTCATTGGCCGTCGTTTTGATGAAGACGTTGTGCAGCGCGATATCAAACTGGTGCCTTACAGCATTATCAAGGCCGACAACGGTGATGCCTGGGTCGAAGCCCACGGCAAGAAAATGGCACCACCTGAAATTTCTGCACGCGTATTGCAGAAGATGAAGAAAACGGCTGAGGATTATTTAGGTCACGAAGTAACTGAAGCGGTGATTACTGTGCCTGCTTACTTCAATGACTCGCAGCGCCAGGCCACCAAGGACGCGGGTAAGATTGCCGGTCTGGATGTGAAACGTATTATCAATGAGCCTACCGCTGCAGCACTGGCTTATGGCATGGACAAGAGCCAGGGCGACAAGAAAATCATCGTATACGATTTAGGTGGTGGTACTTTTGATGTCTCTGTCATTGAAATTGCTGAAATTGACGGCGAGCACCAGTTCGAAGTACTGGCAACCAACGGTGATACTTTCCTCGGTGGTGAAGACTTCGATATGCGCCTGATCGATTACCTGGCTGATGAATTCGAAAAAGACTCAGGCATTAACCTGCACAATGACCCACTGGCGCTGCAGCGTCTGAAAGAAGCGGCTGAAAAAGCCAAGATTGAACTATCTTCAACACAGCAGACCGATGTTAACCTGCCTTATATTACTGCTGATGCATCTGGTCCCAAGCACCTGAACATCAAGCTGTCTCGCGCCAAGCTCGAGTCTCTGGTTGATGACCTGGTGGCACGTACTATCGACCCCTGTAAGCAGGCACTGAGCGATGCTGGCCTGTCTGCGGGCGACATCGACGACATCATCCTGGTGGGTGGTCAGACTCGTATGCCCAAGGTTCAGGAAGAAGTACAGAAATTCTTCGGTAAAGAGCCTCGTAAAGACGTGAACCCGGACGAAGCGGTTGCCGTTGGTGCAGCCCTGCAGGGTGGTGTATTGGGCGGTGAGGTTAACGACATCCTGCTGCTCGACGTAACACCTCTGTCACTGGGTATTGAAACCATGGGTGGTGTTATGACCAAACTGGTTGAGAAGAACACGACCATTCCAACCAAGGCTTCGCAGGTGTTCTCAACAGCAGAAGATAACCAGAATGCGGTAACCGTGCACGTGCTGCAGGGTGAACGCGAAATGGCTTCAGGCAATAAATCACTGGGTCGTTTTGACCTGAGTGATATTCCACCAGCACCACGTGGCACACCTCAGATTGAAGTGAGCTTCGATATTGATGCGAATGGTATTTTGAATGTATCGGCGAAGGACAAGGCGACTGGTAAAGAACAGTCAATCGTGATCAAGGCATCCAGCGGTCTGTCTGATGATGAAGTTGAACAGATGATCAAAGATGCGGAAGCACATGCTGACGAAGATAAAAAAGCACGTGAATTGATCGATGCTAAAAATGCAGCTGAGAACATGATTCATGCGACTGAGAAATCCATCAAGGATCTGGGTGATCAGGTAGAAGCTGATGAGAAATCAAAAGCTGAGGCAGCGATTGCCGAACTTAAAACGGCACTTGAAGGTGATGACAAAGATGCCATCGAAGCCAAAACAGCGGCTCTGACAGAAGTCGCTGGCAAGATTGCCGAGAAGGCTTACGCTGCTCAGGCTGGTGATGCAGGTGCAGCACCGGGTGCCGATGCAGGCGCTTCTGCCGAACAGGCTGACGATGTTGTCGATGCTGAATTCGAAGAAGTTAACGACAAGGATAACAATAAGTAAAACTATTACTTATTAATGTTGAAGCCACGAAACCAGGGCGGGTAACTGCCCTGTTTTTGTGTTTGGAATTAAATTTGGTGAAGAAGTAATTATGTCTAAACGCGATTATTACGAAGTGCTGAGTGTTTCTCGTGATGTGAACGATGCGGATCTCAAGAAAGCCTACCGCCGGCTTGCGATGAAACATCATCCGGACCGTAATGCTGATAACCCGGAAGCGGAAGAAAAGTTCAAGGAAGCCAAAGAAGCCTATGACATTCTTTCCGATCCTCAAAAAAGAGCCGCCTATGACCAGTACGGTCATGCTGGTGTTGATCCTTCGATGGGTGGACGTCCGGGCGCTGCCGGTTTTGGTGGCGGCGGTGATTTTGGTGATATCTTTGGTGATGTCTTTGGTGACATCTTTGGCGGTGGCCGAGGTGGTGGAGGCCGTACTCGCGCTATGCGTGGTGCCGACCTTAGATATAACCTCGAGTTATCGCTGGAAGATGCGGTTTTCGGTACCGAGGTGAATATTCGTGTACCTTCAATGCAGGTCTGTGGTAGCTGTGATGGTTCAGGTGCCAGGAAAGGTACTTCGGTCACAACCTGTACCACCTGTGGGGGTGTTGGCCAGGTCCGCATGCAGCAGGGCTTTTTCTCGGTGCAGCAAACCTGTCCTAATTGTCGCGGGCAGGGCAAAACTATTTCTGACCCCTGTCCTGATTGCAGCGGCCAGGGTCGCGTACAAAAACACAAAACGCTTTCAGCCAAAATCCCAGCCGGTGTCGATAATGGTGATCGCATCCGCCTGGCCGGTGAAGGCGAAGCCGGTGAAAATGGCGGGCCTAGCGGTGACCTGTATGTCGAAGTTCGGGTTAAGCCGCATTCGATCTTTACCCGTGACGATAATGACCTGTTCTGTGAAATGCCGATCAGTATCGCGACTGCGGCTTTGGGCGGTGAACTGGAAGTGCCGACGCTCAAAGGCCGCCTGAAATTAAAAATCCCTGCTGAAACGCAGTCTGGAAACCAGTTCCGTATGCGCGGCAAGGGCGTTAAGCCGGTGCGTGGCGGCCCTGTGGGTGATTTAATATGTCGCGTTTCTGTAGAAACTCCGGTTAAACTAAGCAGCAAACAAAAAGAATTATTGCGTGAATTTGATAAATCGATTCAAAGCGATGGTAAACAGCATAGTCCTCAAAGTGACTCATGGCTGGATCGTGTGAAACGCTTCATCGATGACGTAAAATCCTGATAATTTAAAAATATTCCTCGCAAGGAGTGAACATGATCAATATTGCTGTAACCGGTGCGGCTGGCCGCATGGGGCGTGCTTTAATCGATGCCTGTAATCAGGCTGAAGCCTGCCAGCTGTCGGCAGCTATCGAACATAGTGGTAACCCGTTGGTCGGTAGTGATGCTGGTGATATCGTTGGTATCGGCAGCCTGGGGGTGACACTGGTTGATAATCTCTCCGAAGTCAAAGATCAGTTTGATGTGCTTATCGATTTTTCTTCTCCCGAAGCGACGCTGGAAAACCTGGCTTTCTGCATTGCTAACGATAAAAGCATTGTAATCGGCACTACCGGTTTTAGTGATGAACAAAAACAGCACATCAGTGATGCAGCAAAGCGTATCAGTGTCGTGTTCGCGCCGAATATGAGTGTCGGCGTTAACCTCTGTTTCAAACTGCTTGATATAGCAGCGCGTGTGCTGGGCGATGATGTTGATATTGAGGTGATCGAAGCCCATCACCGCCATAAAGTAGATGCGCCTTCGGGCACGGCACTGCGCATGGGTGAAGTGGTGGCAGATGCATTGGGCCGTAACCTGGATGAATGTGCTGTTTATGGGCGTGAAGGCATCAGTGGCGAACGTGATCGAAAAACCATCGGTTTTGAAACCATTCGTGCCGGTGATATTGTTGGTGACCATACCGTGATGTTCGCTGCCGAGGGTGAGCGCGTGGAAATTACCCACAAGGCTTCCAGCCGTATGACTTTTGCTAATGGTGCGGTTCGGGCTTCAATCTGGTTAAAAGATCAGGGCGCCGGACTTTATGACATGCAAGATGTGCTCGGCTTGAGATAGAATACACAAAATTAACCAACCATTTTCAGTACAGGTAAACGCAAATGAATATTGCCGTTGTTTTCCCGGGGCAGGGCTCCCAGTCTGTAGGCATGTTATCGGATTACACCGAAAACTGGCCTCAAATTATCGATACTTTCAAACAAGCCTCAGATGTTCTGGGTTACGACCTGTGGGATATCGTCAGTAATGGCCCGGTTGAAAAACTGAATCAGACTGAAATAACCCAGCCCGCGATGCTGGCTGCCGATATTGCAGTGATGCGCGTGATGGCCGAGCAGTGCATGCTCAAGCCTTTTGTGCTCGCTGGCCACAGTCTGGGCGAATACGCGGCACTGGTAGCAGCACAATCGATTGAATTTACCGATGCGATCAAACTGGTCGCTGAGCGTGGCCGTTTGATGCAGAGTGCTGTGCCGGAAGGTGAGGGTGCAATGGCCGCTATCCTTAATTTGACCGATGACCAGATTATTGAAATCTGTCAGAAGGCTTCCTCAGAAACAGGCCTGGTTGCTGAAGCGGTTAATTTCAATTCTCCCGGTCAGGTGGTGATTGCTGGCAATACAGCAGCGGTTGAGAAAGCAATTGAGCTGGCCAAAGAAGAAGGCGCCAAGCGTGCACTAAAATTACCTGTGAGCGTGCCTTCACACAGCTCTTTAATGAAACCTGCTGCGGAACAATTGGCTGAGACATTAAAAACAATCACGATCAAAATGCCTGAGATACAGGTGATTCATAATGTTGATGCAAAAAGCCACGAAGACCCTGATGCGATCCGTGATGCCCTGGCTAAGCAGTTATACAATCCCGTACGTTGGGTTGAAACTGCAAAAATTATTGGTTCAGCAGCAGATGATGCCATTGTTGAATGTGGTCCCGGCAAGGTGCTGAGTGGTCTGTCGCGACGAATTACCAAGGATGTTCCGACATTTGCACTCGATACACCAGCCAGTATGCAGAAATTTCTTGATTCCATGGATGCGGCTTAATCGTTAAAAAATAATATAAGAGACAATTATGAGTAATAAATTAGAAGGTGAAATTGCACTGGTAACGGGTGCCAGCCGAGGCATTGGTAAAGCCATTGCTGAGCAGTTGAAAGCTGATGGCGCGACCGTAATTGGCACAGCAACAACGGATAGTGGGGCTGAAAAGATTTCTGAATATCTGGGTGAGGCTGGTAAAGGCATGTGTCTTAATGTTACCGATGCTGACTCGGTTGCCGCTGTGATCAAACAGATTGAAAGCGATTTTGGCAATGTCAGTATTCTGGTGAATAATGCCGGCATTACCCGCGACACACTGTTGATGATGATGAAAGACGATCAATGGCAGGATATTATTGATACCAACCTGACTTCCATATTCCGCCTTTCCAAGGCCGTGTTGCGTAAAATGATGAAAGCCAGAAAAGGACGCATCATTAATATAGGTTCTGTTGTGGGGTCGACTGGCAATCCCGGCCAGACCAATTATTCTGCCGCCAAAGCGGGTTTGCTGGGCTTTACCAAGTCACTGGCCCGAGAGATTGGTTCACGCAATATCACGGTGAATACTGTGGCGCCTGGTTTTATCGATACTGACATGACCAAAGAGCTGGCGGAAGAGCAAAAAGCGGCACTGGTTGGCTCCATTCCACTTGGTCGCCTGGGTGATCCGGCAGATATTGCGAATGCCGTTGCCTTTCTGGCCAGCCCGGAATCGAGTTACATTAGCGGTGAAACGCTGCACGTAAATGGCGGTATGTACATGCCATAGCCTGTTTTTGGGCAAAATGAACTTGACCAGTACTGATAATGCGCATTAATAATTGTCTGTAACTAATTGTTTTTATAGGAAATTATAGCTATTTATTATTGGTCGAAATTTAACTGGATTGCTGTGCGTGAATTCACTAGAATACCGCGCAGTTCTGACTGATCAAAATAATGAGGAAAATTACATGAGCACAGCTGAAGAACGCGTTCGCAAGATTGTTATTGAACAACTTGGTGTGACCGAAGACCAGGCAACTAATGCAGCATCATTTGTCGATGACCTGGGTGCAGATTCACTGGATACAGTTGAGTTGGTAATGGCGCTTGAAGAAGAATTTGAGTGTGAAATTACTGATGAAGACGCTGAAAAGATCACTACTATTCAACTGGCGATCGACTACGTAAACGAACATTCAGAGTAGTTTCTGTAGTTTTTTCTAGTCCAACGCAGCCACATATTAGTGGCTGTTGTTATTTATTGCAGGTACAAAAAAGTGTCTAAACGTCGTGTTGTTATCACAGGCATGGGAATTGTTTCCCCTGTAGGTCTCAATTTAAAAGAGAGCTGGGGTAATATTGTTGCGGGTAAAAGTGGTGTTGTCGTTATCGATGAGTTCGATACCAGTAATCATAGCGTCAAGATTGCCGCTACGGTTAAAAACTTTGATGCTACTCACGTATTGGCAAAGAAGGACCTTAAAAAGATGGATACCTTTATCCATTATGGCCTGGTTGCCGCCGATGAAGCCCTGCGTGACTCAGGTCTGGAAATCACCGAAGAAAATGCTGACCGGATTGGTACTGCCATCGGTTCTGGTATTGGTGGTCTTCCGATGATCGAAGCGAACCATCAGAAAATGATTGATTCCGGCCCACGCAAGATCTCACCTTTTTTTGTACCTGGTTCAATCATCAACATGATTTCAGGAAATTTCTCGATCATGCATGGCACCAAAGGCCCCAATATCGCGTTAGTAACTGCATGCTCAACCGGTACTCATAGTGTTGGTGAAGCAGCGCGTATCATCGCCTACGGTGACGCCGATGTAATGTTTGCCGGTGGTGCTGAAAAAGCTTCATCGCCATTGGGCATTGGTGGTTTCGCCGCAGCCAGAGCACTGTCAACACGCAACGATGACCCCGAGGCAGCAAGCCGTCCATGGGATCAGGATCGTGATGGTTTTGTTTTAGGTGACGGTGCGGGTGTGTTGATGCTTGAAGAATACGAGCATGCCAAAGCACGTGGCGCAAAAATTTACTGTGAAGTCGCCGGCTTTGGTTACAACAGCGACGCTTATCACATGACCATGCCGGTTGCTGATGGTAGTGGTGCTGCAAAGTGTATGCAAAATGCGCTCAAGGATGCAGGGCTCAATGCGACGGATGTCGATTATGTGAATGCTCATGGCACCTCAACACCGGCAGGTGATGTCGCAGAAACCAATGCGGTTAAAGCGGCACTGGGTGATCATGCCTATAAAACAGCCGTCGGTTCGACCAAATCAATGACTGGCCATTTGCTGGGGGCCGCTGGTGGTATCGAAGCGGTTTTCTCCGTGATGGCGATTCACGATCAGGTGGCACCGCCAACCATTAATCTGGAAAATCCTGGTGAAGGTTGTGATCTGGATTATGTGCCGAATACCGCACGCGATATGAAGATTGATGTCGCTGTATCGAACTCATTTGGATTTGGTGGCACCAATGGCACGCTGGTTTTCAGGAAACTGACAGATTAGGAAAGCTGGATGTCATTCCAGGCTAGATTGCTTTCAGAACATCTGGATTTAACCGCACTCTGCAAAAATAAACCTGAAGATTATCCATACGCACTGGTCAGTACATCGAACAGTGAAGCGCGGTTGCGCGACCGCTATGACATCATTTTTGCTTACCCTCAGGAAAGTTTAATCCTCGATAAAAATCAATCGCTGAGTTTCAGCAGTGATGGGTTACTGCAAAAGGCTGAAGGCTTTCTGGATTCATTTAATAGCTGGTGGCATAAAAATAAAATTGAACCGGAAAATTCTGAGCAGCCTTTTATCGGTGGCTGGTTTATTTATCTGGCCTATGAAATGGCGGTGGAAATCGAACCGACGCTCAGTTTGCCTGAGGTCGATGCACTAGCTTCAGGTAATAATATTCCACTCGCTATAGCCCGGCGTTGTCCGGCAGCTATCATTGTCGATCATCTTGAGAATACGATAATGGCTGTAGCGGAAAATGATTACGCCTGCCTGCTGGATAAAATTGAAAAAGATGTCAGTGATCTGAGCAGTAATTCAGGTATGCGTGTTCAGGAAAAAATAAATTGCCAGTCTATTGTAGAAGCAGATGAAGCCTCTTATTTTCAGCAGGTAAAAAAGATAAAACAGTATATTTATGATGGCGATATTTTCCAGGCCAATCTGTCACGGCCATGGCTGATTGAACTGGATGATAGAGTTAATGATGTGGATATCTTTAATGCCCTGTCCACATCCAATCCCGGTGCCTTCGCGGCTTTTGCACGACTGGGTGATGCGGCCCTGATGAGTTCATCACCCGAGCGACTAGTTCGTTCCAGAAACAATGTTGTTGAAACCCGGCCGATTGCAGGAACACGGCCTCGTGCAGCCAGCATCGATGATGCGGCTATAACAAAAGAATTATTGGAGCACCCCAAAGAGCAGGCTGAACACATTATGTTGATTGACCTTGAACGTAATGACCTCGGGCGGGTTTGCAAACCGGGAACGGTAAAAGTGGATGAGCTGATGGTACTGGAAAGCTACCGGCACGTTCATCATATTGTGTCCAATGTTAGCGGTGTTATCAGGGATCAGCTGTCACCGGTTGATGTTATAAAAGCGGTATTTCCCGGCGGTACAATAACGGGTTGCCCCAAGGTGCGCTGCATGGAAATATTGAGCGAAATGGAACAGGAACAACGTGGTGCATATACCGGCTCTGTGGGTTATATAAACCGTGATGGCAGTCTGGATTTGAATATTCTGATTCGCACCATGGTGCGAGCTGGAAATAAAATCAGTTTCAGGGCGGGTGGGGGAATTGTGGCTGATTCAGACCCCGAACGTGAACTGGAAGAAACCCGTGCCAAGGCGAAAGGCCTGGTCAAAATTTTTGATTTGAATACGTAATATGTTGCATACACTAATCAATGGTGTTTCCTGCCGGCATCTGCCTGTTATAGACAGAGGGCTGCACTATGGTGATGGCCTGTTTGAGACCATCGCCTGTGTTGATGATGGCCTGCAATTCTGGGATGAACATATTGCACGTATGCTGCACGGTGCTGAATGTCTGGGAATTGATCCAGCAGCAATAAATTATTTTAACGATGATGTGACAACGATGTTGCAGCAACATGGTATTAGCAATGGCGTTATCAAACTCATGCTAACGCGTGGTCAGGGTGAGCGGGGTTATCGCTCTCCATTAACTCAAAAGACAACACGTGTGGTTATAATCACGGATCTTCCAGAGTATCCTGGCTCATACATAACAGAAGGAATTTGTGCCTGTTTTTGCCAGTACCCCATTTCAAAAAATCCCCGGCTTGCCGGTATTAAACATTTGAACAGGCTGGATAATGTGCTGGCCAGAAGCGAATGGCAGGATGAATATCAGGAAGGTTTGATGCTCGATGATACGGGTAATATTGTCGAAGGTACCATGAGTAATGTCTTTGCCGTTAGCAATGGGAAATTATTCACGCCTTCACTAAATTACTCTGGTGTTGATGGTATTATACGTAAACAGGTTTTGTCGATTGCGCAGGCGCAGGGGATCAAGACGAATATTACCGATATAAATAAAGAAGAACTGATCAGAATGGACGAGATTTTTATCTGCAACAGTCTTATCGGTATCTGGCCTGTTAGTTCACTGGATGACGCTAATTATAAAGTTGGCTCAATAACTCAAAGCCTTTTTGAATCATTGCAACAACAGATGCGTGCACAATGAAAATAAATAGAGCAAAAGCTGATCTACTGACTATGGCGCTGTTAATTGTCATTATGCTTCTGGTCGGTGTTTTTACACTAACAAAAAAGACTATGGGTACAGCTAATAGTTTGCAGGAAGAGCTGGTTGTTGAAATAAAACAGGGCGCAACTATACGCAGTCTGGTTAAACAATTAAAACAGCATGACCTGATTAGTCAGCCAATGTTCCTGATTTTATGGACGCGATTAAACGGAGATGCAAAGCGCCTACAGGTGGGTGAGTATGTTGTTCGACCTGGTGCTACTTTGTCTGACCTGATGAATGACATAACCTCGGGGCGTGTCCGTCAGTATTCGCTGAAGTTATTAGAAGGCTGGACTTTTAAGGAGTTCATGAGCGCCATTGAATCTCATCCTGCTATCAGTCATGAGCTTAACAATCTCAGCCAAAAAGAAATTCTCGAGCGTTTGGAGATTGATTACGAACACCCTGAAGGTTTGTTTTTTCCGGAAACTTATAATATTCATAAAAACATTAGTGATGTTAACGTGCTCAAGCGAGCACATGAGCATATGAAAAAACATCTACATCGTTTATGGGAGGAACGTGATCAGGCTCTGCCTTTTGAATCACCTTATGAAGCATTGATTCTTGCTTCTATTGTGGAGAAAGAAAGTGCAGTTGAAGATGAAAGAGCATTGATCGCCGGGGCCTTTGTTAATCGCCTGCGTAAAAATATGCGGCTGCAAACCGATCCGACGGTTATTTATGGCATGGGTGATGACTATAAGGGTGATATACGTTTTAGGGATTTGCGCAAGGATACGCCGTACAATACTTATACAAGAAAAGGTTTGCCGCCAACGCCGATTGCCATGCCCGGCCTGGGTGCGATAAAAGCGGTCATGCATCCGGCAAAAACAGATTATCTTTATTTTGTTGCAATTGACGATAACTCGGGCCGCCATAAATTCTCAAGCACACTGGCTGAACATGAAAAAGCAGTTGATAAATACCAAAGGAAAAAATAAAAACAGTCATGAGCAAATTTATAACCCTGGAAGGCATCGAAGGCGTAGGTAAAACCAGTAATCGTGATTACATACGTACCATACTAGAAGAAACCGGCAAGCAATGCATTGTCACGCGTGAACCCGGTGGTACGCCTCTGGGTGAATCGCTACGCGAACTTCTGCTACAACATTCCGATGAGCAGATGAGTGATGATGCAGAGTTGCTGATGATGTTTGCCGCGCGTGCAGAACATATTAAAAAAGTAATTCAGCCCGCGCTGGAAGTTGGACAGTACGTGCTCTGTGATCGATTTACAGAGGCAACTTATGCCTACCAGGGTGGCGGACGACAGCTCGATGTTTCAAAGATTGCTGACCTGGAAGCATGGGTGCAGGGTGAGTTAAGGCCGGACTTGACCATCATTCTGGATGCCCCGGTCGATGTTGGCCGTGAACGGGCCGGCAAGCGTAGCGCCCCCGATCGAATCGAAAAAGAAAAAAATGATTTCTTTGAGCGTGTGCGCAATGCCTATCTTGACCTGGCCAGGCAGCACCCGGAGCGCATCTGTACCGTCGATGCCAGTGTGGATCTTGAGCAGGTGCAGGTGCAGATAAAACAGCAGTTGCAAGATAGAGAAATCATCTAGGATAATGTGCCGATGATTTATCCATGGCAACAGCAACAATGGCACAGGATGATGCAGCTGAAGCAGGTTCAGCACATGCCACACGCCGTCCTGCTGTATGGGGAAGAAGGCAGCGGTAAAGTCGATTTTGCACAATCACTGGCAACAGCCCTGTTGTGCCGACAGCCGGGTCAAAATGGCGAAGCCTGCGGGCACTGTGATTCGTGTCGACTGATCGCCGCCCAGACGCATCCAGATTTCTCAGTGCTTAAGCCCATCCCACCGGAAAAAACAAAAAGCAAAAAGCCGGTGCTCAATATTCGAATCGATGAAATCCGCCGGCTTTGCAGTAAGTTATCATCGACCAGCCAGTATGAGGGTTATCGTATCGCCATCATTGAAAAGGCCGATAAAATGCTGGTTCAGGCGGCGAACGCCCTGTTAAAGACGCTTGAGGAGCCAGGTGATCAGACTTTGATCATTTTAGTAACCTCACGGCCTCATCGACTGCCCGTCACGGTACGCAGTCGTTGCCAGTCCTTGCGTTTCCCCCAGCCCGGAGAGAAACTCGCGTTAGGGTGGTTGCAGGCACAAGGCATTAAAATGCCGGAAGTAGCCCTTAAATACGCCCATGGTGCGCCGCTGAGAGCGCTTAATCAGCATGAAGAATCTCTGGAGCAGCGTGAACTGCTCGCCAAAGCGTTGCTGGCCAGGCTGAATGGTGAGTCTTCACTGGCTTATGCACCCAAACTGGCTAACTTGCCCAAAGACATCAGTATGGGCTGGTTGATGGACTGGGTTAATGATCTGGTACGATTGAAGAATACTGAACTCAACAGCTCTATCATCAATGAAAAAAACCGGCCATATTTAATAAAACTGGCACAAGGATCTGATTTAAAACGGATTTTTGCTCTCAATGATATGGTTATCGGCTATATCCGTAAAGAAACTATTGCGCTGAATCTTCAACTAGTCTGGGAGAATCTGCTAATATCATGGGACTCTTTATGATGAACACGTTACACGAAGGATAAACATTATGAGCGCAACCAATGCACGCCCCGGTATGCTGTCACTCAGTATCAAAGACAAGGTTTCTCTTTATGCCTCTTACATGCCTTTTGTGCAAAATGGTGGTTTATTCATTCCGACCAATAAAACCTACAGTCTGGGCGACGAAGTATTCATGCTGCTGACGTTGATGGAAGATGGCGATCGCCTGCCTGTGGCAGGCAAAATCATCTGGATAACGCCCATGGGTGCCCAGGGCAATCGTGCGCGCGGTATTGGTGTGCAGTTTGCGCCACAGGACAAGGGGCAGACTCGTGCCAAAATTGAAACCCACCTGGCAGGCGCCATGAAAGCTGATCGTATTACCCATACGATGTAATTCACCGCAAAACGTTGTACCCACTTGTTTGTAGATTCTCACTGCCATCTGGATTGTATCGATCTCACTGATTTTGATGGTAGTTTCGATACCCTGATTCAAAAAACCAACGATGCAGGCGTTGAGCACATGCTCTGTGTCGGCATCAATCTGGAAAAATACCCTGATATGCTGGCACTGGTTGCTGACTATCCGCAGATTTCTGTGTCGGTCGGCATCCACCCGATGCATGATGATTTGCTCGATGCTGATTATATAAAGTCACTGGCAGGCAATCCCAAAGTTGTTGCTATCGGTGAAACCGGCCTCGATTACTATTATCACAAAGGTGATAACCTGATCCAGCAGCAACGATTTCGAAGCCACATACAGATTGCCAATGACATGGACAAACCCGTCATCGTGCACACCCGTGATGCAGGCCAGGACACACTCGAAATATTACGTAGCGAGAATGCTGAAAAATGCAGTGGCGTGATTCACTGTTTTACCGAAACCATGGAATTTGCAGAAAAAGCACTGGAACTTGGTTTTATGATTTCGTTTTCCGGTATCACGACTTTCAGGAATGCAGATGCCCTGCGAGAAGTGGCTAAACACGTACCCGATGACTGCTTGCTAATAGAAACCGATGCCCCTTATCTCGCGCCTGCGCCGCATCGTGGTAAACAGAACTGGCCGGGGCTGGTTAAGCATGTGGCAGAAACGTTGGCTGAAGTACGTGATACAAGCGTAGAAGAAATTGCAAAAATATCTAAAGAAAATTATTACCGATTATTTGGTAATAATTAGTTTTTTAATTCCAGCCAGTACTCATCAGGCTTGAATCTTTCGCCATAACGTTTTTCAAGATCATCTATCCTGTTAATAATGTTTTCCACACCTTCGCTTTGTATGTGATGGATAGGCCCAGACCTGAAAGGCGCAAAGCCTGCGCCAAAGATAATGCCGGCATCGATCATGTCTTTGTTTTCGACAATGCCTTCACGCAGGCAGGCAACCGATTCATTCAGTAATTTTACAATAAGACGATCTTGTATTTGCTGCAGGTTGTAATGCTCTACTTTTTTATTTTTCCGGGCTTTGCCTTTCTTGTATTTGTAAAAACCCGAGCCTGTTTTTTTACCTAAATTACCCAAGTCAACGATGTGTTCAAGATTTTTTGGCAGTTCCATTGCCATGGTCTTCGATAAAATACCGGCGACGTTTTTGCAGATATCCAGGCCTACCGTATCGGCCAGTTCAATCGGGCCCATCGGCATGCCAAAATCAGTGGCAGCTTTATCGATGGATTCTGGCAAAATACCTTCACTGACCATGGTAACGGCTTCGAGCAGGTAGGGCATTAGGATGCGGTTAACAAGAAACCCCGGTGAGCTTCTAACGGGCAGCGGTAATTTGCCAATGCTGTGTGCGAATGCTGCAGCCTGTTGTGCTGTAATTTTATCCGTCTTGTCACCGTGGATTATTTCAACCAGTGGCATGAGTGCAACCGGGTTGAAAAAATGCAAGCCAACTAATCGCCCCGGATTTTTTAGTGACGAACTTAATTCTCCCAATATGATGCTTGAAGTGTTGCTGGCGAGTATTGCACCAGGTTTCATTTTTGGTTCTATGCTTTGATAAAGCTCGCGTTTAACTTCAGCGTCTTCGAAGATTGCTTCGATAACAATGTCTGCCTGTGAAACGCCACTCCCTTTATGATCCATCATCAGTCGGTCGTTGGCGGCAATGATGGCGCGTTTATCTTTTTTGTATTTCTTTTTGAAAGATGCGTGTGCTCGTTGCGCTGTTTTTGCCAGATGCCCTGGGTCCTGATCCTGCACTGTTACGTTGTAGCCTTTAATCGCGCACCATGAAGCAATATCACCGCCCATAATGCCGCCACCGATAACGTGAATGTGTTTCACCTCATAGCTGGTTTGTTTGCCATATTTTTTTAATGTGTCCTGTAGGAAAAATACGCGTAGCAGATTGGCGGCTGTTTCAGATCTTGCTAGCTGAGCGACCTCGTTAATTTCCTGTGTGAGCATTTCACCGGGGTTGTCTGCATAGTTTTCCCATAATTCAATTAAGCGATAAGGTGCGGGGTAATGTTCCTGTCGTACCTTTTTTGCAACCTGTTTGCGCATCTTTGATGCGATTAAGGGTCGTAGGTATTTGTGATTTGCAAAAAGTTGAAGAAGGCCCGGCTGCCTGGGTTTGGGGGCTTCCATAATAAAACATCTGGCGGCATGTTTGAGTTGTCGAAGTGGCACCGTGTCATCAACCAGTCCGATTTTTTTGGCGGCTTGTGCGGTTAATGAACGACCGGTCAGCATCATGTTTATTGCGGCCAGGGGACCGGCGCGCTGAATCGAGCGAACCGTGCCGCCATAACCGGGGAAGATACCGAGTTTTATTTCGGGCAGGCCAATGCGTGAACAGCTTTCACTGGACATCACCCGGTAACGGCAGGCCAGGGATAATTCAGTGCCGCCACCCAGGCACATGCCGTGAATCATGCTCACGGTGGGGCGTGGCAGGGCTTCCAGTTTGTTCATCAGGGCGTGGCCGCGTTCAAGCATGCTAACGGCCTGAGTCAGGTTTTCGAGCTCGGTGAATTCCTTGATGTCGGCACCAAAAATAAAGCTGTCCTTTTTGTCCGACAAGATGACTACGCCCTGTGGTAAATCCGTTGCTAAATCATCGAAAATCGAATCTAGTTCTGCAATGACTTCGGATGATAATAAGTTGACGGCTGAGCCTGCCATGTCCATGTGTAGCCACAGAATATTGGCTTCATCAAATTCGAGCCGCCAGTGTTTGTATGTTTTATCATTCATGTTGATTGCCTAATTCGCTTCGTTGTCACGCTCGATTAACATGGCTCCACCCTGGCCACCACCAATACATAAACTGGCGATGCCGCGCCTGGCGTTATGGGTTTTTAATATGTTGGCGAGGTGAAGGACAATTCGGGCGCCACTGGCACCGACCGGGTGGCCAAGACTGATACCGCCGCCGTCGATATTGAGCCGCGCGTGGGGGATTTCGCCCATGGCTGCTTTTATATTTAAATGTTCCCTGCAGTAGGTATCCTGT
>JAPHSZ010000151.1 GCA_026196545.1 Gammaproteobacteria bacterium | reverse complement strand
TGCGTTCCATACTGGGTACCATGCACGACCAGTACCTTCACCAACAGAACGTGGACGGAAGATGTTTACACAGCCACCAGCAGCCAGAAGGATTGCTTTAGCTTTGTATACAACGATTTTGTCATCACGAGTTGAGAAACCAACAGCACCAGCGATGCGGCTAGGGTCGTTCTTGTCGTTGATCAGTTTAACGATGAAGATACGTTCCTGGATGTTTTCGATGCCCAAAGCTTTCTTAGCCGCTTCAGCAACGATCCATTTGTATGACTCACCATTGATCATGATCTGCCATTTACCAGAACGTACTGGCTTACCACCGTCTTTCAGAGGTGTCATGCCTTTAGAACCGTCGAAACGCTCACCGTTTTCGTCAGTCTTCCAGATAGGCAGACCCCATTCTTCGAACAGGTGAACAGACTCGTCAACATGACGACCCAGGTCGTATGCTAAATCGTCACGAGTAATACCCATAAGGTCGTTAGAAACCATACGAGCGTAGTCAGCTGGGTCCTGCTCAGGACCAATGTATGTGTTGATCGCAGACAGACCCTGGGCAACAGCACCAGAACGGTCCATAGCAGCTTTATCAACCAGCTTAACTTTAAGATCAGCGCCTGAAGCTTCGATCCAGCGAGGAATCTCAAACGCTGTACCACAACAGGCCATACCGCCACCGATAAGAAGAATATCTACTTCTTCTTCGACGACATCAGGATTTCCAAATTCAGCCATTTTTATAAACCTCTATTGATTATTTATTGATTAATTCGCTTGGATCGCCTGCGCGGTAACCGTTCTGTTCCATGTGATTGAAGAAACCGTTGTCTTCAATTTTAGCCATGTCAGCAGCTGGTTTACCTGCATAAGGGTCGATAGAACCTTCAGCGGTAGTGCGGATTGGGAATTTGAAACGTTTCATAGTTCCGTTACGGAACTTGATGGTCCACATGATTGAATCAGTACCGCGCAGAGGCTGTACAGAACCACCCAGAGGAACAACGTCAGCGTAGTGACGAGCTTCAATAGCATTCTGTGGGCAGATCTTAACGCAGGAATAACATTCCCAGCACTGCTCAGGTTCCTGATTGTAAGACTTCATGGCATGACCAGTGTCAGAACCATCTTTGTCCAGTTTCATCAGATCGTGTGGGCAGATGTACATGCAAGCCGTACGGTCTTGACCTTTACATCCATCACACTTTTCTGTACGTACAAAAGTAGGCATTATTATTAACTCCTAGAGTTTAGTTTTTGCAATTGCAGTTGCGGTAAATCTCAAAATAAAGTCCCGATGAAACGGGGCATCAAATTAATTTTTACCTTTTTCTTCATCTTGTGAGCCTGCAGAGCAAGCCCGTTAGAATTGAAATTAGTTTCCAGATGCCTGAACTCTCAGACAGCTGATCCCCATAACCGAAAAGTAACGCTGCATATCGCTACCTCGCGTAGAGGAAAATCTTGTTAGTACCGGTGAAACATCCCCAAGTACAAAATAGGGGGGCACATATTCTATGCCCAAAGCCAGTTAAAAAGCAAAGAATACCGGCACTTCCGGACGTGCACATTAGCCCTTTGCAGTGCAAATACCTAATCAACTTATTACTGCACTGATAAAATTTACTTATGACTTAATAGTTTTGTATTAATCTAATAAAATCAACAACATATAAAACCCTATGGGCTGCTCTAATTGAGAATCATTATCCTTGTGTTGATTGTGCTATGACTGGCGCAGATAATGGGTACAATAGCGCCCAAATTAACCCGTATAGCAGCGAATCTATCCAATGACAGAGCAAGAAAACAGCATTGCCCCCACTGAAATCAACTTCCACCAGAAATCACGATTGCTGGAACTCGTTTTTTCTGATGGTTTCAAATTCAAGTACCCCGCTGAATATCTGCGCGTGTATTCTACATCAGCTGAAGTCAAAACCATGGATAAGCCCGTGCACGGTAAAGAGCTGGTCAATATCTCGAGCATGGAACCACAGGGCAGCTACGCACTGAAAATCAATTTCGATGACGGTCACGATACTGCAATTTATTCCTGGAGCACCCTGCATGAGCTGGGCGTGAATTATGAAGTCAACTGGGCAAAGTATTTAAAAGACCTGGCAGCGCATAATTTAAAACGCGGCGAAGGCCGTGTTGTTGGTGAAGATGGCAAGGTCAGTATTAAGCTGGTTTATTTTATCGAACTGGCGAAAATTTCCGGCAAGGACGAGGAAGAGGTGGTGATTCCGGATGTGGTGACCAATGTTGAAACCCTGTTGAAGTGGATGCGGATGAGGGGGCTGCGATGGGAAGAGGCGTTTGCCGATGACCGGGTTCAGGTCACAGTCAACAAGCAGTTTGCGGAACCTTATACTTTGGTGGAGCATGGGGATGAAGTGGCATTTGTGCCTAGGCCGAAGTTTTAGGTTTTTTGTAGGTGCGAATTTATTCGCACAGCAATGTTTTCTCGTTCCTACGCTGGAGCGTGGGAAGAGGGGAAAAGTAAAAAACTACCCCTCCACCAAACCATTCTTCCTCAAAACCATATAAATCTTCTTACAGGTCTTGCCCATTTTGTGAATATCTCCAAAACTGGGTTGCACGCCATCCTGTAACTTCTGCTCCCAGTCCTGTAATTCCATTTCCAGAAACTCCAACAGCTTCAACGAACAACCATTGCATGAGACCGAGTCCGCACACAACTGTGCTTCACCAGCGCCAAACGGCATGGTCGAGCGTACTTCGTTGATCAGGTCCTGCATGGCTGTGGAAGTATCGGGTTTCATAGTGCGCATTTTACCGCTATGAATAAACGTAAGCCAAAAAAAACGGCGCGATCTTTCGATCAGCGCCGTTTTTCGTAACCTTAGTGACTAAAACTTAGTTGTTCAGGCTTTTGTAGTAGTCCATCAAAATCTGGGCTACTTCAGGACGTGAGAACTCTTTTGGTGGGGCAATGCCCTGGCCCAGCATTTCACGAACTTTGGTGCCTGATAGCAGAACAAAGTCGTCTTTAGTGTGGTCAGGTGCTTCACACATCATTACAACCTTGTCCAGTTTCTTGGAGTAGGCAGTGTGGTCAGCTTTGAAGATTTCAATTTCTAGAGCACCAGCAGGTACCTGATCTTCGAAGATAGTCTGTGCATCGAAGGCGCCGTAGTGATCACCAACACCAGCGTGGTCACGACCAATGATGAAATGAGTCGCACCCATGTTCTGGCGGAAGACGGCGTGCAGTACACCTTCGCGAGGACCCGCGTACAGCATGTCGAAACCGTAACCGGTAACCATCGCGCTGTTTTCCGGGAAGTACAGCTCAACCATTTTGCGGATAGCTGCATCACGAACGGGTGCAGGGATATCACCTTTCTTAAGTTTGCCCAGCAGCATGTGGATAACCAGGCCATCACAACCCAGGCGATCCATGGCCATGTGGCACAGTTCTTCGTGCGCCAGGTGCATTGGGTTACGAGTCTGGAAGGCAACAACTTTCTTCCAGCCGCGCTCAGCGATTTCGTTGCGGATTTCAACTGCAGTGCGGAAAGTGTCCGGGAATTCAGTCTGGAAGTATGAGAAGTTCAGAACCTTGATTGGGCCTGACAGGCAAACTTTGCCCTGTGCCAGGAATGCATCAACACCAGGATGGGCTTCATCTGGAGAAGGGGCATAAACTTTTTCAGCGATCAGTGCGATGTCTTCGTCGCTGAATTCTTCAACGGCCTCAACGTCCATGACAGCAACAACCGGGTTGCCTTCAACGTTAGGATCTTTAAGTGCGATGCGGTCGCCGGCTTTGATGTTGCCTGCATCCTGAACCAGGTTCAGTACAGGTGTAGGCCAGAACAGGCCTGAAGTGGTTTTCATGTCAGTCGCTACAGACAGTGCGTCGGCCTTGTTCATGTAACCGGTTAGTGGGTTAAAGTAGCCTGCACCCAACATAACAGCATTAGCGGCGGCAGCAGAGCTAACAACGATAGAGGCCAGGCCTTCGGCTTCTTTCTGTAGTGCATCGTTTTCAGCGCTGTCGTATACGAACAACGGGTTCAGTTCATCAGAACCATGAGGTTTAATCATGTAATTTCTCCTGGATGGCTATCACGCCGGCTGTTTGGCCAGCACTTTTATTAAAATCTAAATACGGCTTAAAAATTGTGGGCTGAATTCTACATTAAAACAGCCTGTTTTCGTAGTCGCCTGATGTAGTGCTTTTGGGGTAGAGGCTATGCAGTAGTGGCAATGAGGATGATTCTTGTTTATTGTCTGGTGCTGTTTCAGTGAGCTGCAATGGACCGTTTGCCAGTAGCAATGTACTGGCAAACGGGCGTATTGTTGATAGTGCGGTTAGCTGGAGGTTTTCTCAGCGCAACGGATGCACAGGGTGACAAAGGGGGCGGCCTGTAATCGATCATGTGGGATGGCTTCACCACAGCTTGTACAGATTCCGTAGCCGCCCTGTTCGATTTGCGACAGGGCAGTATCGATCTGTAGCACCATGTGCTGGGCCTCATCATCGAGTGCAGCCAGAACATCATCGTTTTCACGCTGAGTAGCCTGTTCGGCAAAATCCTTTTCAACAGGCTCTTCCTTGTGATGTGAATCTATCTGAATGGCTTCAATCCTTTTTGTATATTCTTCACGCAGAGACAGCAGTTGCTGTTTTATTTTGTCGAATGATTCCATTGTGGTCTCGTATTTAATAATGATTAAAATTACTGACTGACTAACATCTGGTAAATTAGGTCTTTCAAGTGTAGACGTTCTTTTTTGATTTCGGCAAGATAATCATCATTGACGATTTCTATTCCCTGTTCAGCACGCACGATGGATTTATCAATACCTTCATATTCGTGTGTCAGACGTCGAAAATGAGAGTTTTTCATTTTTAGTTCGTGCATTTTTTCTTTGTATTCATGAAACTCTTCAGTCAATGGGTGATGAGTTATTGTCATTATATAACCTCGTAGTTATTTATTAATACCGTAATTTTATAAAACGGTGAACAGGTGTGCCTCTTCCATCTGAATGCGCTCATTTATCAGATTAAAGACAGCCATGGTCTCATTTTTAAATTCTTCATGTTTTTCTTTATTAACGTGTTTGCACCAGCGTTTTGTGTATTTTGAGAGAATGCGTTCAAGCTCATGAGTGTTGCTGATAAAGTCTCTTGCGGTCTGTTTAATATTTTTGTCATCATGATTTAATAGTTCAGGATAAATGGATCTCGCTTCATGTTTTAAATGCTCGTCGAGCTTGTTCTGGAAACGCTCAAGCAACTCACAAAAGACGGCATTTGTCTGCAACGAGGCCTGCGCGACCAGATTGCTAAGCACTTCGCTGAGATCTTTTATTTCATTGTTCTCAGCTCTCAATTCTTCAACAGAAATCATCTTAACCCTCCTTATATTTGTCTTTCTACAGCTACTAGACTGATCCGATTAGTATTTTGTTTAATGATACAGGTCAAAAAGTGTGAGAGTTGTTTTTGTTTATCAGTGAAAAATAAAAGTCAAAAAAAAGGCGAAGCCTGAGCTTCGCCTCTTTTTTGTACCAGTCGTGACCAGATTACAGCAGGGGCACGATCAGCAATGCCACAATGTTGATGATTTTAATCAACGGATTGATAGCAGGGCCAGCGGTGTCTTTGTAAGGATCGCCTACAGTGTCACCGGTTACAGCTGCCTTATGGGCATCTGAACCTTTACCACCAAAGTTGCCGTCTTCAATGTATTTTTTCGCGTTATCCCATGCGCCACCGCCCGTGGTCATGGAAATAGCAACGAATAGACCGGTTACGATAGTACCAATCAGTACGCCACCCAGAGCCTCTGCGCCCAGAGTCAGGCCAACAATAATAGGCACAGCAACAGGCAGCAGTGATGGCACGATCATTTCTTTAATCGCCGCTTTGGTCAGCATGTCTACCGCTTTTGAGTAATCAGGCTGTTCTGTGCGATCCATAATGCCGGGCTTTTCCTTGAACTGACGACGTACTTCGTTAACGATACCGCCAGCAGCACGACCTACCGCTTCCATCGCCATAGCACCGAACAGGTAAGGCACCAGGCCACCAATGAACAGGCCAATAATAACCATGTGGTTAGACAGGTCGAAAGAGACGACTTTGCCCGCAGCACCCAGTGTATTGGTGTAATCAGCAAATAGAACCAGTGTGGCCAGCCCCGCAGAACCAATCGCATAACCCTTGGTTACCGC
Organism: Gammaproteobacteria bacterium; assembly: GCA_026196545.1. GTDB lineage: Bacteria > Pseudomonadota > Gammaproteobacteria > SZUA-229 > SZUA-229 > LH-M37. Next base: position 29,270 of record JAPHSZ010000151.1, on the reverse strand, counting down.
TTTGGTGGTGTTACCTACGGCATCCAGAGCATCAGTTGTGTTACGGATATCTTCTGGTAGTTCAGCCATTTCGGCGATACCACCGGCGTTGTCAGTAATAGGTCCGTAAGCATCGAGTGCAACAACAATACCGGTCATCGACAGCATGGAAGTCGCCGCAATCGCGATACCGTACAGGCCGGCCAGTTCGTAAGCGCCCCAGATTGAAGCACAGACAGACAGTACGGGCAGGGCAGTTGATTTCATTGATACACCCAGACCGGCAATAACGTTAGTGCCGTCACCGGTGGTTGAGGCTTCAGCGATACGTTTAACCGGACCGTATTCGGTAGCGGTGTAGTACTCGGTGATGATGATCATTGCTACAGTCAAAGCCAGACCTATTAATGCGCAGCCGTAAAGTGCGCCGGCTGTGTAGCCTTCGATACCACCCATCATGCTGTTAGTTATGAAGTAGAAAGCAACAGCAGAAAGCACAGCAGAAACAAGCGTGCCTCGATATAGCGCGTTCATGATCTTGCCACCATCATTGGCTTTTACAAAGAAGGTACCGATAATGGATGCGATGATTGAAGCACCACCCAGAACCAGTGGGTAAGTTACTGCCAGTTCACCGGCATTTTTCAGTAGCATGCCACCGAGTAACATAGTAGCAATCAGTGTTACTGCATAGGTTTCAAACAAATCAGCAGCCATACCTGCACAATCACCCACGTTGTCACCAACATTATCAGCAATGGTTGCAGGGTTACGTGGGTCATCTTCAGGAATACCGGCTTCAACTTTACCTACGATATCAGCACCTACGTCTGCACCCTTGGTGAAGATACCGCCACCTAATCGAGCAAAGATCGAAATCAGTGAGCCACCAAATGCCAGGCCGACCAGCGAGTGCAGTGCTTTGTTTTGATCCAGGCCCATGCCATTTAGTACGGCGTAATAACCCGCCACACCTAAAAGACCAAGACCCACTACCAGCATACCGGTGATAGCGCCACCTTTGAATGCAACCTGTAGTGCAGGGTTGATGCCCTGTTTGGCCGCTTCAGCAGTACGTGAGTTAGAACGTACAGAAACGTGCATGCCGATATAACCGGCAGCACCAGAAAGTGTAGCACCGAGGGCGAAACCAATGGCGGTGTACCAGTCCAGAGCAAGTCCTATGACAATAAATAAAGCAGCACCAACCATACCAATGGTTGTGTACTGGCGTGATAGATAGGCGATAGCGCCTTCCTGAACCGCATTAGCAATGCGTTTCATTTCATCATCACCCATCGGTTTTGCGAGGATGTTGAATATGGAAATAACGCCGTAAGCAATGCCTGCGAGGGCACAACCGAGGGCGATCATAATTTCAATGGACATACTTGAACTCCTAATAATTTTTGAGGTTTGCTTTTTATATTATTTTTATCGGCTAACTAGTGATCTTGATCAAGGTTAGCTAAAAAAAGCCCCGATTACCGGGGCTTTTATATTCAGTCTAAGATAGTGAATTGAAGATGGCATCACGAATATCTTCAACGCTGCCGACACCGGCAATCTTATGATATTTGGGTGCGCCGGCTTCACCTGAGTTGGCCCAGTTTGTGTAGTAGCCAATCAGTGGTTCGGTTTGCTCGTGGTAAACGTCAAGACGTTTTTTCACAGTGTCTTCCTGATCGTCATCACGTTGAATCAGGTCTTCACCGGTTTCATCGTCTTTGCCTTCCACTTTGGGTGGATTGAAGATAACGTGGTAAGTGCGACCTGAAGCCAGGTGCACGCGGCGTCCGCTCATACGTTTGATGATTTCGGCATCATCCACGTCAATTTCAACCACGCCGTCGATTTCAACGCCCTGGTCTTTCAGTGCATCAGCCTGCGCCAGAGTGCGTGGAAAACCGTCGAACAGAAAACCGTTGGCGCAATCGCTTTCCTGAATGCGTTCTTTGACCAGACCCAGAATCAAATCATCGGAAACCAGACCGCCGGCGTCCATGACTTTCTTGGCTTCTTTGCCCAGTTCAGTGCCTGCCTTAACCGCAGCGCGCAGCATGTCGCCTGTTGATATCTGAGGGATATTGAATTTTTTTGTAATGTAACCAGCCTGTGTGCCTTTACCTGCACCGGGGCCACCTAAAAGAATTAAACGCATGATTTTTTCTCCACTTAATTAAGTATTATTTTTATCCTTGTCTAGCTTTGCTTTATGTGAATCTATTTTTTAAAGGGGGTTTCATAGAAAACGCCTTGTTTGAATCCCCATTTTTCTGTGAGATCGTAATCTCGAATTAGCTGATCAACGGTTGCCTGACCAAAGTCGCGCATGATTTCTCCTAAAATCATGCGCGTAGCATTACGGTTATAGCCACTGCCAAAACTGACGTGCATGGCTATTAGTTCGTGTGCTTTTTCCAGGGTCATGGCAACGCGTCAATCGATGAAATAATTATTTCACTTCAAAAGGGCCGCACTTCTTCTCAACCATTATTTTCTTCAAAGTAACGTATTTAGGCAGGCCGTTTTTGTTGAATGCCGGGAATTCTTCACCCCTGATCAGAGGCTCAAGGTATTCACGACATTTTTTGGTGATACCGAAGCCATCTTTAGAGATGAAGCTCTTGGGCATCATCTTTTCAACATTAGCGACTTTCTTCAGTGGTGCCATTTCGATTTTCCACTTGTAAGGTTTGTTGCTGGTACGTTTGATCGCAGGCATTACTGAGTTATGGCCTTTAATTGCGTATTCAACTGCTTTTTTACCGGTTGCATAAGCCTGTTCAACATCAGATTTAGAAGAGATGTGACGAGCGGCGCGTTGCAGGTAGTCAGCCACTGCCCAGTGGTATTTGTGGCCCAGTTTTTCCTGGATCATGCCGGCAACAACAGGTGCCGCGCCCCCCAGCTGGCTGTGGCCGAATGCATCTTTTAGACCAGTTTCAGCAAGGAACTTGCCATTTGGCCATGCCACACCTTCAGATACCACGACTGTGCAGTAACCGAATTTTTTAACTTTTTCATCAACATTCTTCAGGAATGCTTTCTGGTCGAACTTAACTTCCGGGAATAGAACAACGATGGGGATTTCATGATCTTCAGTTGAAGCCATGGCACCTGCAGCTGCAATCCAGCCAGCGTGACGTCCCATTACTTCAAGTACGAATACTTTAGTTGAAGTTTTGCACATAGAAGCAACGTCAAAGCTGGCTTCCATAGTAGAAACTGCGATGTATTTAGCCACTGAACCAAAACCTGGGCAGTTGTCAGTGATAGGCAGGTCATTATCAACTGTTTTTGGTACGTGAACCGCTGTGATGGGGTAGCCCATTTTTTTACCGATCTGAGAAACCTTCAAACAGGTGTCAGCAGAATCGCCGCCGCCATTGTAGAAGAAGTAACCGATGTTGTGTGCCTTGAATACTTCGATCAGGCGCTCATATTCAGCTTTGTTGTCTTCCAGACTTTTTAGCTTGAAACGACATGAACCGAAAGCACCGGAAGGCGTGCTGCGCAGGCCAGCGATTGTGCTTTTAGTTTCCTTGCTGGTATCGATCAGTTCTTCGCTCAAAGCACCGATGATGCCGTTGTTGCCAGCGTAAACTTTACCGATTTTGTCTTTGTTGGCGCGGGCAGTTTCAATAACACCACATGCAGATGCATTGATCACGGCAGTGACACCACCGGACTGTGCATAAAATGCGTTCATTTTCTTGCTCATAGGTTTTCCTCTGTTGAGTAGGTTTATGTTTTAAATATTTTTGTCATGATGATTGTTCTTCGGCCCTTACCGTTTCGCGGTCAGCGTGCACCTGCAGCATGGTGACCACGCAGTCGGCGATGTCATCAATGTCTTCAAAGCCGCTGCCGTACTGCTGGTAGCCGCGATAGTAAAACTGGGCACGGTAGACTTTTTCAGCGACCTTGATGATGACAAAGCTGGCATCATCCACCTGCCAGAAGATCGCCGGGCACTCAGTGAGTTCACGGTCACTGGGTAGCATACGGATTTCGACATCGGCGAGTTGCAGTTCGATATCCAGTTCCGGCCAGCGCTCTTTTAGCGTGGTTGAGACCGTCCATTGTTCTGTGTCAGTGATATCGGGTATGGATGACATTGGGTTCTGGCTCTGAATGATAAATCAGGAGTGCGAGAATACCTTAATCCACTTATTTTTTCAGCAATAAAGCCTTTTATGGGGGTATAAATCTCGCGTATCCGCAATTAGTGCAGTGATGGCTGGTTTTCCACGCCATTGGTCATTTCTTCAGGCGTTGGGTCGCGTACTTCAGTGATGGTAATGTTGTAGGTAATGGCCTTGCCTGCGAACGGGTGGTTGCCATCGACGGTGAGTTTGCCATTTTCGATGCTGATAACGCGGAATTCCTTGACCTCGCCCTGGTCATTCTGGAACTGGACTTGTGCACCGATATGCTGAAATTCCTGGGGTACATTGGCAAGATCATCGGTAAAAGTCAGTTCGGGCAGGTGTGGGCCAAAACCTTCTTCTGCGCTGAGTGTGACGCTGATTTCATCGCCCTGTTTTTTACCTACCAGGGCCTGTTCAATTTTTTCGATTAGCTGGCTGTTGTGACCAAGAATGAGTGGCACGGGCAGGTCTATACGTTCGAGTACTTCATTGGTTTCGTCGGTGATGTTGTAGACAAGAGAGACAAATTTATTTTTTGCGATGGTATCAGCCATGGTTTCCTCAAGGATATGGTCACGATTATTTTGTGGGCGGACATTTTACACGGAATGCCGATGGTCTGCATAGAAAGCAGCACAGCCAGGGTGTATAATTCCGATCTGAAAATCAATAGCTTATGAGGTTGTGTATGGGTACTGGTGGTTGTAGTGAAAGCGAGCCTTATGCATTGCGGGTGCTGGGTGACAGCATGCAGCCGGAATTTAAAGAAGGTGTAATTATTGTTATTGATCCTGCCGGCGCAATCAGGGACGGCAGTTATGTAATTGCTACTCACAATGATGAGCTGATTTTCAGGCAGTTAAAAATCTACGAAGAAAAGTATTACCTTCAGCCACTGAACGATTTATACGACACCGTCGAGATTGAAAGCCTGGATGTGGTCACCGGTGTGGTTTCCCAGCAGGCGGGACGTCGGCGCAAGGATCGAAAGCACTACGATAGATAGTCATAAAAAAAGCCTGCATGAGCAGGCTTTTTTTATGGCTGAAATTTTCTTTTTAGCGTGTTAGTACTGCCGTGCCTGTAATGACTGTGGTCGTACTGGCATTGCCTATGTTGTAGCTGGTAATGGCCCCTTCAGCTTGCGTGCCGATAAAGCCCAGATTTGCCAGCCCCCCACAGGTCGGACATGCGCCAGCGACATTGCCCGCCAGTGGCATACCATTATTGACCGCTGCAGTAATGGTTGTTGGCCCGGATAATTCAGCCTGATAGTCGATACCAGCAACATTAGTCGCAACGGAGTAGCTGTTGATGTTTTGCAGGCCAAAGTCGACGGCCATATTTACATCAGCAACACTGTTTGCGACGTTACCTTCAAGGTCGGTGGCGTGGGTACCAGCAATGGTGGTGTAGTTAAAGTTGCCGGTCATGGCACCAATCTGTGTTGGTGTGGTTAGGCCACCATCGATTACGGTGTAGTGTAGCGAACCTGAATGGGCTGTGGTGACCCCGTTTTCTGCGGTTTCATACAGGTCTCCGCTCCAGCGCCCCCAGCTCAGGTCAGTGCCACCCATGCTCATTGAACCCGTATCATTGGCGGTTGCATTAGCGATATAGAGCGTGCTGGTTGCAGGTGCTGCACCAAAGGTAATGCGTGAGGCGAGGGGGATTAAGGTTCCGTTATCGGCAGCGATGGCGTTGAGTGCGAACTGATTGTCGCCTGTACCATCATCGACCAGGGTTTGTGACGCTGGACTTAAAGTATCGGTCGTGCCCTGAAAGTAACTGAACATCATGACATCACCGGGTTTTGAAACGATCATATAGGTATTGTTGTCAATGTCATTGGCGGCTTCAAAGACAGGCGTGAAGGTGCCATTGTCCGGGGCAACATTTTGCCTGTTGAGATTGCTCAATGATGCCGCATCCTGATCCAGGCTGTTGTCGGTCAGTAGCGCTGCGTGCTCATTGTCTGCAGCCATGGCTTCAGCGCTGATCTCAACCGTGTTCGGATCAAAAATGACACCGGGTGCCTTCAACAGACTCTCTGGTTTGCTGTCGTTGCTGGCGACGTAAAAATACTCATCGTTGGAAAATATATACAGGCCAGCTTCGTTTTCGCTGGAGATTTCACCGTCGATGACACTGGCATAGAGGCCATCATCAAGGGCTCCATTGTCGCCATCGCTGCAATTACCCTGTTCGCAGATGGTGACACCGTAGTCGGTGCCACGTATGCCTATCGTGGTAAAAGCCGTTTTTACCTTGTAGTTTCGTTTGTTACGTTTTCCAATCATCCCGGAGATAGTTTTAAAGCCGCCCTTTAACAGGCTGAAAATACTGCTGCCGATGGACTTGTCTTCTTCCTCGTAGCGGTACTCTTCGAAATGCATTTCAGAATTCTGGCGTAACACGATCAGGGCGCCATCTTTCATTCGCAATTGCGAGCGTGCGGTTCTGCCGGTTTGAATGACATCGCCTTCCTCAATAGTCGAACCTCGCATTAGCTTTCTCTGCGCACCGTCATTAGTCGCAAGGATTGTGCCCTTGGCATGAATCACACGGCCAATATGGTTGTCAGAAAAGGCGCTGCCGGAAAATAGCAGGCCGATGCTGAATAATATAGTCGTTAACCATGTTGCTAAATTGTGTCTGGGTTGTTTCATGATCTGTTCCTCAAAATATTTAAGGGGGACTATTTCATTTCATAACGAAGGGAAACGCTGAACTGTTTTCGATCGTATGCATTTATGGTGTTGTTTGAATCATTTTTTATATAACTGGCATCTGCGAGCAGGCTCCAGTTTCGAGATAGCAACCAGGTGAAATTTATCTCTGCACTGCTATGGTCGTCTTCTCTCAGGATGCCGTTAATATCTTCGAGCCCATACTGGCTACCCTGATAGTTTACGGAGAACTGACCTGAGGTCTTTGCTGAGATATTCAGGATGGTACCGATGCGGGCGCCGTAATAATCGCGCTCTGCAATTTGCCTGGCAATCTCGCTGTTACGTTCGGGCGTGTCCTGACCAAGATAAATACTGCTGAAGAGCACCGGCGATAATGTACTGTTAAATCGTTTTGTGAAACCAGCGCCTAATATGCTGGTATTTACGTTGCGTGCCTGCTGTCCGGCAAAGTCCTGTTTTGAAAGCTGGGCAAAGGCCTGTAGGGTTGATGTTTGTGACAGGTTACGGCTCCAATCAGCGTTAATGCCAGCCAGTTGCTGATAATCATCGTCCTCAACGGAAAATTGTTGTGCGATCAGGCTGATTGAGTAGGAGTCCTGCGCGTGCAGAAAACGAAAGCCGGCAGAGCCGGTGTACGTGGCGGTGTCCAGTTCACTGTGCTCGCTGTTGCTGTTTAGGTTAGCATTGATGCTGGCATTGAAAGAAGTCTTTGCCGTTAGCGGTGTGCTGATGCCGTAATTGGCTTTTAGTTTTGTGACATTGTCGCTTTGTTCCAGTGCAGAGGCGTTGAGCTGACCGGTCTGGCCGAGAAATATAATTGTCGGGTTGTCCGGGCCGCTGTTGATGTTGGAGTCGGTGCCGTAACCCACTTCTATATAGGCCGCTGACGTGGTTTTGTAACGGTCTTCCAGCAAACGAATGCTGTCCAGGTATTTGTAAATTTTTTCACGTACATCTTCGGGCGGGTTATGTTTCAGTACGATATTAAATTCTGCGCGTGACCGGGAATATTGTTGAAGGATAAAATAACCACGCGCCAGTTCAAGCCGGGCGGCATGATTGTTGGGTTGCGAAACCAGTACGCGCTCAAGTGCATAAACGCCCTGGTTTGCGTGCCCAACATCTATTGCGGCTGTACCATAGTAATAATCAAACACCGGTTCGCCTTCGTGAGCGAGTAATTCTGTGTTCGCGTAGTCGTAAGCAGCCTGGCTATCACCAGAATCAAAAAGTTTTTTTAATTTATCTAAATCAATGGCGGCCAGGCTGCTGCTGCAGTACAGCATGGTGAGTAGGAAAACACATTGATGCGACCGGCGCATGTTTAATGTTTGTCCTTGCCATGTTTAATGGTGATGGCGTTGTCCGAATAAACCTGATAGTGGTTAGTCTGGTCAGAGATGATGGCGTAGATGTAATAATCGCCTTCGGCCATTGCAGAGGTGTCCCAGAGGAAGTGATCAGCGTTGCCATCTGTATCTTCTTCGATGCCTGTCGTGATCAGTCGGCCATCAAAACCGGCGTTGTCCGAATCATAATAGAGATCAATAATTGCATTGCTGTCACTGTCAAGGTCACGCCACTGGATCAGTGTGCGCTGGTTGCGTTTGCCCTGGTTTTCATTCTCAGCTGTTTTGAATACAAGATAAGGCTGGCCACCACCATCGCCTACGATAACGGCATTGCTGGAGTAACTTACAGACGTTGTATAGCCGTCATCAATCATGGCGTAAATGAAGTAGACGCCAGCCGGTATCTGGTTGATATCCCAGTTGAAGCTGTCATAGTCGGCGTCAGGGTCTTCAGAAATATCCTGCGCAATTAATACGCCGTCTTCACCGTGCTGGTCAGTGTCGTAGTACAGGCTGATGCGGGCATCGCTGTCCGGGTCATAGTCTGTCCATTTGATTTCAACCTGTGATGTTTCATCGTTGGCATCATGTTCCTGTTTGATGTTTTTAAGCTGGATTACCGGTGTGTCATTGATGCCATCGTCATCAGCAAAGAACGTGACCAGCTCGCCCCAGTCACCGGCAAGGTTGTGCTCATCGATAGCACGCGCATGCCAGTAGTAATTACCAGCGCCAGGCAGTGCAGCATCAGCTTGCCAGAAGGTGTTACTGCTAATGCCAGTGCTGACCAGTTCAGGCTCAAGGCCAGCCTCGGCAGCTTTATAAATAGCGAACTCGTAACTCAGGGCATCGCCGTCAATGTCTGTTGCAGGATGGAGCTCAAGCGTTGGTTGCAGGCTGCCGGTCCAGCCATGGTCGCCAGGATTTAATGCCGTTGGAATACCGGGCGCATCATTAAACTGGTTAACAAAGAAGCGACCGTTAGACCACAAACTTTCTGTGAGGCCATCGCTGGCTTTAGTGCGCCAGTAATACCAGGTGTTGTCCTGTAGGCCATTGATTGACCAGCTAGTATTAATTGGCGTTTCACTGATGACGTCAGAGCTCTGTTTGTTCGAGCTGTCGAAGGTGTTCACGCCATCGAGTTCAAACAGGTAATACACAGCTTCGCCTTCCGGGTCGCTGCTGTTGTTGATGATCAGGTCGGCATACAGGCTAGTAATTTCGCTATCATTAAGCGGTGCCGCTAGTGTTGGTGTTGTTGGTGCATCATTCACGGTATTGATAAAAATCATTGGCTCACTGCTGCTAGTGCTCAGGCCGTGTTCGTCAGTTACAACTGCACGCCAGTAATAAAGATTGTTTTCCAGCAGGGGAGTATTAAGCGTCCATGAAGTTGTGCCATTGCGACCGGCTGGCAGGTCGCTTGATGTAGCAATTAATGTCGAATCTGCATAAACCTCGAAACGGTAACTTAGTGCATCTCCATCAATGTCGGTGCTGTTGGTCACAGATAGCGTTGGTGTAAAGCTGGCTACCCAGACGCCGTCCTGTGGATAGCTTATGTTGAACGTGCCTGGCGCATCATTGGTCGTGTTGACAAAGAAGCTGCTGTTGACCCAGTCGCTGAACAGGGTTGCACCGATAGCACGTGCCCGCCAGTAATAGCGAGTATTGTCAGCTAGTTCGGCTCTTACCTGCCAGTTCAGGCCGTTGTTAGCTGTGGAAGTCACCAGTTGTGACATTGTTGCGTCGCTGTAAACCTCGAATTCATAACTGACAGGAAAACCACTGTGCTGGTTTGGATTTATCAAACTTAATTCAGGGAATAATGAAGCGACCTCGGTAGCATCCGGTGAAACAATTTCAGGCTGTGCCGGCTGCTGCTCGGTTGTTGGGTTGGTGCCAAAGTCAAATTCCTGCTGGTCGGTGGCGCCATCACTGTCAGTGTCAGTGGTACCGTCGTGTGTCAGCGTATTGAAGAAAAGCATTTCCCAGGTATCTAACAGGCCATCGCTATCGTCATCCGTGTTGACGTCGAGTACGGTTAAATGGGCGATTGCCGATGCAGCACCACCTTCATCATCTAGAACATCAAGGCGGAAGCTCAGCGTTGTATCCTGGTACACGGACGGTGTTGAAAAACTCGGGTTAGCACTGCCGGCATTAAACAGTGCGACTACCGGGCCTGCTACCTGGGTCCAGTGGTAACTGGCAATGCTGCCGTCTGTATCATTAGAGCCGGAACCGTCGAGGCGGGTAAAAGTATTTTCAGCAACGGGGGTAGGGCTGGTAATCAGGGCTGTTGGTAAGGTATTAACCGGATTGACCGTAATAAAAATTTCATCACTGTGAATCTCTGATTCGTTATCTGTGACCGTCAGCCTAAAACCAAGGCGTTCAATCTGTTTTGTGTTCGGGGCGGTAAATGAAGTACTTGCACGGTTGCTGTTGCTGAGTGTGACTGCAGTGCCGCTGGTCTGTGTCCACTTATAGCCGGCAATGTGACCATCACTGTCGTCACCGCTGCCATTTAAATTAACCACACCGGCTTCGTTGACGCTGAAGTCGGTACCGGCATTGGCAACGGGTATGGCATTAAACGCTAACACGCCAACACTGGTATCAGCTGACGCACTTGCGCCTTGATCATCAATAACCGTTAAACGGAATTGCAAAACGGTTGGACTATCATTTGATAAAACCACAGGTGTGGTAAAACTTGCAGCAGCGGTGTTGCTGTTAACGAGAGTGACGACCGGGCCGGACAGTTGTGTCCATTGATAACTCGCAATCGTGCCATCGGCATCGGTTGCACTTCCATTTAATGTTACTTCTAACTGTTCCTGAACGGCGAGAGATACACCGGCATTGGCAACAGGCGCCCTGTTTTCTGCCGTGGTGTTTTCTAGATAAATTGAACCGTTCTGGCCATGCTCGCCAAACAGTGGTTTGCAGACACCGCCAAGATTAATAATGTTGCGGAAATTAAAGGTCGTGGAGTCATAATAAACAGCGATACGACCGCCGCCACCGCCACCGCCGCCATAGAAGGTGAAGCCGGAACCACCGCTGGCATCAATGCTGCCGACACCGTTCAATGTGCCAACATCCAGCAAGATGGAGCCGCCACTACCGCCACCCTGCGATGAGAAAAAGGTATTGAAGTCCTGACCATTTGCGGTGATCAGGCCGTCTAATGTTAGTTCATCAGTAACCAGCTTGATTGAGCCGCCGCCGTGAGTTGTACCAGCGCTGCCAATGCCGCCAATGCCAAAGTCTGTTGGCTGCGTCAGATTGCCAAATACGGGATTGGTGGTGCCACCGTCTTCATAGATGCCGCCGAGGCCACCATAACTGCCACCGGATGCTCCGGTTACAGCCGAAGTGGGTAAATGACCTTTGCCGATTACATCAATGCGTGAGTTGGCATCGATAAAAAATGTTTTGCTGGTAATTTCTAATTTTGTTGCAGGGGAAAGCGAGTGGGTGAGGATGGCACCGTTAATGAGTTGTACAGAATTAAACTGATGAGAGCCATCAATAGTTAGTGTGGTCGCATTAACAATCAGATCCTGGTTATCGTAGCTGGGATTTGTAGCGCTTATAGTTGTGGCGCGAACGATTTCTATGGAATAGGCATTATTGATTGCTGCAAAATTAACAAAGCAGCTTATTAAAATACACCATAGCGTTGTCTGGTAGCTTCTCAAAGTGGCAACCTCAATTACTCAATATTTCATTTCAGAGAAATATTGGAGTTAAAAATCAAACAGATGCGCTCGAGCTCTAAACAAAAAACTCAATACATTGTTTTATGTATTTGATATTTTGAGAATTTAAAAACTTCTAAGAATTCGAAGTTTTATTTTTGGACATTTGCAGCAGAAGTTTTTACGAAATGTAAAGAAAAGTTTCTTCCGCGTGTAGACTGAGTATACAACCATTCATTGTAAAACTCCAAGCATAAAATTGTTCGGCTGGACATTGCCTTATGACATAATGGTACGGCGATCCGGGTGCATAAGCGCAGAACAGAAGCCTGCATCGAGCATTTCATCGACTTCGTCAGGGTCAACAATTTCAAGTCTTGAGTTTCTCAGCGGTAGTTCATAGTCATTCCAGCCGCGTAACCCGGTTTTCATTGATTTCACATTATTGAAACCCATGATTTTCATGGTCTGGGCGGCGAGCAGGCTGCGATTGCCTGAACGGCATATCACCACAATTTCACGGTCACGCGCTTCAATCAGTTCGGGTACGGAATCTTCATATTCTTCTTCGCAGGCAGTTTCAAGAATGCCGCGAGGTACCAGCATGGTGTGTTCGATGTGATAGGCTGAAAATTCACATTCTTCACGAATGTCCAGAATCAGAGCACCGTTGTCCTGTTTGATGAGTTCATCTACATCCCATGGAAATAATTCTTCTACCTGTTCCCGTGCCTCTTCGACGAGATCCATAAATTTTTTCATAGCTTTATTTATTTTGTGAGTTGCGCAAGCCCTGTTCAACGGCAATCACGGCGGCTTCAACGCGTGAATGAATGCCGAGTTTGCGAAGAATAGCTTTAACGTGGAGTTTGACTGTGCCATCTGAAATGCCGAGGTTGCGGGCAATCAGCTTGTTGCTCTGGCCTTCGGCAAGCAGGCATAATATTTCATGTTCGCGGGGCGTAAGCGTGGAGAAGGGGCCGTCGTTATCTTCGATGCTGGTCTCCCCCTGAACCATTCTAGCGAGGGCATCGGTGAGGTCCTGGGCGACGACATTTTTGCCTTTTTCGATATCCCTGAGTGCGCCGACGAGTTCATCGGGTTCCATGTCTTTTAGCAAATAACCCTGCGCACCCGTGCGCAATGATTTGATTAAATCTTTTTCTTCATTGCTGGTGGTGAGCATGACGACCGGTGTTGAGGGGTGTTTTTCACGTAATACCGGCAATACTTCCAGGCCACCCATGTCGGGCATGCGTAGATCGAGCAGAATAATATCGGGTTTTAGTTGCGCAGCCAGTTCTATACCTTCACCTCCATGTGCAGCGGCACCAACAACTTCAATATTTCGTTGCTCTAGCAGGCCTTTAAGGCCAACGCGAAAAAGAGCATGATCATCAATAATTAAAACGCGCATGATTTAAGTTATTCAGCCTGTTCTCTCTGGTATTGGAATTTTAATTCAATTCGCGTGCCTTCTTCCGGCTCACTTTCAATTTTTAGTTTTCCGCCTAAATGGCGGGCACGTTCCTGCATAATGGTTAAGCCCAGGTGTTTACCTTCCTTGCTCTTGACTGATGTTATATCAAAACCTTTGCCATCATTTTCTACCAGTATGCGAAAATTGCCATTGTCATCGCTGTTTAGCAGTACTCGGACGATATGCGCCTCTGCATGTTTTTTTATGTTCGTCAGTGCTTCCTGCACAATGCGGTAAATATTCATTTCCATATTTGCCGGCACATCAGTTTCCTGACACTCGCATTGTAACAGGATATGAATATCCGTATCTTCCTTGAATTTTGAGACTACACGCTCGATTGAAGGAATCAACCCCTGTTGCTCAATGGGTACGCGGCAGTGGGCGATGAGTTCTCGCAGATCGGTGTAGGCTTCATCCAGCCCATGTTCAACCTGTTCCAGGCTTGTGATGGCCATGTAATCACTGGTAGGTTGCAATGTCTGGTCGAGGATGCGCACCTGAAATCGCAGTGATGCCAGGGTCTGTGCCAGTGAATCGTGTAATTCGTTGGCGATCATATTGCGCTCTTCCTGGATCAGCTTCTGTTTGGCGGCATTTTCCAGGCGGTGTTTTTCTATGGCCAGGCCCAAATGTTGTCCAGAGGCCAGTAGCATGAGTGCGGTTTCATCATCCAGATGGAACTGATTACCAGGGATGAATACATTGAGTACACCCAGGGTATGGCCATGGTGGCGTACTGGAATCGAAATGACTTCAGATGTTTTGTCTTTAATTAAAGTGCTGGCCGGGTTACGACGAATTTCTTTTATTGACCTGCTTTCGTGTACAAATAAAGAGCCTTCAATGGGAGTATGCTGCAGGTCTGTAACTTGTTCATTGCTCATGCCATGGCTAGCGTACAGGTCCATCCAGCCTTCTTCGGAAACGAGTCGGATGATTGAAGCAGAGCCGTTTAGCTTTTGAGTAATAAATTTGAGCGGATCAGCACAGTGATGACTGCTGTTATCCATCGCATTAATAATTGAGCTGAGCTCATAAAGAAAGGTAAGCGTATCCTGAGACCAGTAGCTATTATTATCAACAGAATTATCCATACAACTCGTTTTGCTCTAACTGATAAGTCGATTCAGTTATCAGAAGGAGGGGTGTAATTTGGGTCGTTTGGGTTCATGAAAATGAACTGGCTTTTACCCGGCTCAAGTTCAACATAATCCAGGGTTGTGTCTTTGAGTAAATCGGCGCTGATAGCAGAGACGATGATTTTAACGCCTTCAGATGTGACGGCAATGTCGCCGTCCTTGTCTTCATCAAAGCCCATGCCGTAGTGGAAGCTGCCGTCATCATTTTTTGTGGCGGCGATGCGCAGGGCCAGGTTTTCAGTGTTTCCCTGACTGGCGGAGATTTGGATTTGTCTGGCTGCTTCTGGAGTTACTTTAATCATAAAATCAATAGCTTAAATATTATATATATGGGGTTATGTTTTTTGTTGGCGGATAAAATCGACAAAACGCTGGGTCCAGCGATTTTTGCTGGTGCCACGCTGGTGTGTGTAACAGGCCAGCAGATTTTTGTAGATATAGCCGTCATTCTTACCGTTAATGCCGGTACCGCGTACCACTTCAAAGGCGAATCTAGCATTTTTATCAAGATTTTCAAAACGTGAATAATGAAATTCGTGGGCTGAAATGATGCCATCTGACCTCAACGGCCATAATCCTTCGGCTGTTTCCTTCAGTTGAACATAACCGCGACCCTGTGGCTTGTCCTCCATTATAATGTCTCCGGGTATGCTGCCAACCATGTTGTTTTTCTGGTCTTGCCATTTTATTGTACGGGCCAGATACATCAGGCCGCCGCATTCTGCATATACCGGCAGGCCATTTTCAATGGCCTGATGGATGTCCTGTCTTATTGACTGATTGGCTTCGAGTTCCTGTAAATGGGTTTCCGGAAAACCACCGCCGATAAATAAACCATCAATTTCAGGGAGCTTGCTGTCTGTTATATTATCGATATAAACCAGTTCAGCACCAGCCTGTTCGAGAGAGATTAAATCATCAGGATAATAGAAAGAGAAGGCGGTATTGTGGACGATGCCAATGCGGATATCTTTGTTTGCTGCTGGTACAGGGATGCCTGATGGCTGGATTTCTAATTTTGGAGCATCATTTGCGATCCCAATGATTCTATCAAGATCGACCTGATCGATAATGGCCCGTTTCAGTAATTCAATTTTTTCGTTAGATTGCGGGTCTTCATGGCTGGGCAGCAGGCCAAGGTGGCGTTCATCGATATCAAAACGTTTGTCCTTGTGTATCGCACCGACAACCTGTACATCGGTATAGTGTTCGATGACGCGTCTTAGTTTTTCTTCATGCCTTGAACCACCCAGCTGGTTGAGAATAACACCCTGGATATTAATATCATTATCGAATGATTGATAGCCAAGGATGAGCGGTGCGACACCTCGGGTGACGCCGCGGGTGTCGAGCACCAGAATAATAGGTGTTTGTGTCAGCTTGGCCAGTGCTGCGTTGCTGTTGCTGCCATCAAGATCGAGACCATCGTAAAGACCTTTGTTGCCTTCTATGAGTGAGATATCAGCATCGGCTGAGTGCAGGGCGATAGTTTCCAGGATCTCATCCGGTGTCATGGTGTAAAAATCGAGATTAAAACAATGACGTGATTCTGCATTAAAACTGCTGGCACGGGCTAGCCATTGCGGGTCGATGTAGTCGGGGCCTTTTTTAAAGGGCTGGACGAGTTTTCCTTTTTCACTCAGGGCCGCGCACAGGCCGATGCTGACAGTGGTTTTGCCAGAGGACTTATGGGCTGCTGAAATGAAGAAACGACTCATTTTTCACCATCGGTCGTTTGTGAATATTGGCTCAGGCATAGACCTGAGCCAATGGTAATGAAATTTATTTTGCTGCGTGTGGATCAGCAATAGAATCTGCCAGCGAGGTAGGCAGGAAGCTCAACGCTTTAATTGCAAAACTGACCAGTAATATTGAAACTGCCATACCGCTCAAGCCAAGAATGATTTCTGGAAGAGTAGGTGAGTAACTGTTTACCATGCCATCAAAGAATGTGCTGCTAACTTCGTAACCTGGGAACAGTTCCATAGGATAAGCCTGACCACCGATGACGATAACGTAGATTTGACACATACCACCAACGATAATCATGGTGCTGATTAGAGCTAAAGTTTTTCTGCATGTCTTAACGCCAGGTGCATAGATTAATGCCAGTGGTAAAAGACCGCCAATCAGGACCTGACCAAACCAGAACAAATTGGTGTAGATACCGCCATCGCGCAGGATAAACTGCTCAACGCCGTGGTGCTCAGTGATGTACAGATTAGTTAAGTGATAAACCGCAGTGAAGTAGAGTACAGCAGCAACAAACACGCCCAGCAGACTTCTAAGGCGGGCAATAACGGCATCACCCAGTTCACGGCCTGTCCAGTTGTAGGCTGCCATCAGTACCAGAATAAAGATAGCCAGACCAAAAGCAAAAGACATGATGATAAACATTGGTGCCATCAGTGCTGCATCATAAGCAGAGCGTGCAACCAGAAAGCCGAAGATAGAACCAGTACCAGTGGTCAGGATAAGACGCCAGACAAAGGCAGTCAGACCCACTTTCTTTTTATATTTGTGCATATTGTGATCCATCATCATCCAGATATAGGCACCAACAATTGCAAAGAAGCCTGTGTAGAGAATAATGTTCCAGGCAAAAATAGATTTGAAGTTATAAGTGGTAATAGCAACGATCAGGCGGTCAGGTCGGCCTAAATCCAGTAATAAAACCACCAGGCCACCAGCAAGTAGGGCAATGGACAGTAGCGCAGATAGACGCGACAGGGGATCGTAGATTTTTTTACCAAATACCGAAGCAATGGAAGCAACGTTTAAAGCACCCGAGGCTGCAACGATCAGGAAAATAGCAAATACATGAGGCATGCCCCATACGATCTGGTTGCTCATGCCGGTAACATAATGCCCATTATGCTCCATATACCAGGTAGCGAGCAGGCCAAGCAATATAATGAAACCCAGGCCTGCCAGTAAGCCGTAGTAAGCGAGACTGTGACCTTTAATTCTTGTGTATTCGATCTTTTTCATCTTTTTCTAGACTCTTTGATGATTTAAAGGTGATGGACCTATAGTCCCTGGTAACGTACGCCAGTATTGAGTTGTAAATCAGCGCGAATCTGTTTGCCACCGTGTTTCTTCAGTTCTTTAGAAATTGTGCTCTCTGGATCGTTGAGGTCGCCAAAGGTCATCGCATTGTGATTTTCATCGGTGCAGGCTTCAACGCAGGCAGGAATGCCGTCTTTATCAACGCGGTGTGTGCACATGGTGCAAGATTCAACCGTGCCTTTACCGCGCGGCGCACTCAGTGTCTGGTTTTCGATGGTTTCATGAACAAATGAACGTGCCTTGTAAGGGCAGGCCATCATGCAGTAACGACAACCAATACAGATGTGCTTATCAACCAGTACAATACCGTCTTCGCGTTTCATGGATGCACCTGTTGGACAGACATCAACACAGGGTGGTTTTTCACAGTGCTGACACATCAGAGGCAATGAAATTTCATGGCCGGTCTGTTTTTCAACCAGGGAAACCTTGCGAATATACTGCGCATCAGTTTCCGGGCGGTCAAAGCCGGTCAATGCGTGTTCTTGGTTACAGGCATCAACACAGTCAGTACAACCCTTTGAACATTTATCAGTATCGATCAGCATGCCCCAGCGGGTAGCGCTGGTAACGGCTTTTTCATCAGGTTTGGCCTGAGCCGTCTGGTGCAGGAAAACACCCGGTGCGATAGTAACACTGCCGGCAATAGCGGCCTTTGACAGGAACTGACGTCTTGAATCATTAATCTGGTCAGACATTACTGCACATCCCCCATGTCTTTAGCTGCGAGCATTTCTTGCAACTGATCTTTAAGTGCCTGATCTGAAGAGCTACGCTTAATGTTCTTTTGCGGACGATCAGCATGACACTGGAAGCAGTCGATTTGTACGGCTGCATACTCATGACAGGCAACACAGAAGTGCTCTTTATCATTATGAGTTGGTGTTACACCTTTATCATTAGCTTCAACATGACAATCAATACACTTTGATAAACTATAACTGCCCTCACTTTCAGCACGGATGCCTTCACGCATGGTTTTATCACGCTGGTGGCGTATGTAGTTCATGTGATTTCGGCGCATATCATCTTCATCTTCAACACATTCTTTACCTTCAGGTTCATGAATGATGGGGAAGGGTGTTTCTGCCATTCCCTGTGAAGGGAATAACATGATCAATCCAGTCAGGATTAGCGATAGTCGCAGAAAACGAGTCATAGTATCAGCCTTAGTACTTCTTGTTATTGTCTGAGCTATTAGGCGTCGCCCAAAGCCATATCGATGTAACCTGTTGGGCAAACATCAGAACAAATATGACAACCGATGCAACGGCTATAGTCGGTATCAACATAGCGACCAGTCGTGTGCTTGTCTTTCTTAACTTTGAAGACAGCATCCTGTGGGCAGTAAATTACACAGTTATCACATTCGAAACACATGCCGCAGCTCATGCAACGATTAGCTTCTGCTACAGCATCTTCTTCGGACAAACTCGCCTGACGTTCAGCAAAATGACCCAGCACTTCATCAGAAGAAGGCACATCAACTGCACGCAGGTGACGTGCTACGTGTTCAAAGTGGCCAAGGAACATTTCATCAGTTCCAATAATTTCCTGTGAAGAACGGTCTTCATAGTTGTGAATAGCGTAAGTGCTTGTATCAGTACCACGCTGGCCATCTTCTTTGTGTTCAGCAACATCATATTTATCCGTTGATAAACCTGCTTCTTCCAGTTTTTCAACTAGTTCAAAGTGGTGAACATCTACTTTAGGACGTTTATTAACTTTCGATTCGCTCAGGTAAGCTTCGATGGTGTCAGAAACAATTGAAGCCTGGCCGATAGCCGTAGTCAGCAGGTGAGGGCGAACGATATCGCCGCAGACGAAGTGACCGTCTTTACCTGGTACGCGGTAGAAGTTGTCTGCATCAATCAGGCCACGACCATTGTCCAGATCCTCAAGACCGGTAAGGTCGCCGCTTTGACCAATCGCTGAAACAATCAGGTCGGCTTCTACGATGTATTCTTTACCACCTTCAACGGCAACAGGTGCATTGTTTTCAAATTTGCTGTCAACCAGTTTTAGTGCAGTGGCGCGGCCGTTGGCATCTTTAATGATTTCAACAGGCATTACTTCGTTCATGATAGTGACGCCTTCAATCAGCGCGTCCTGAACTTCATGTTCAGCGGCTGTCATTTCTTCCTGTTTAAATAGGGCAGTTAAAACAACGCTGTCACAGGCTTTTTTCGCTGAAGCATCAACATCACCGTGTGCGTTTGCGCCAGTGGCTGAATCTTCAGGGTTTTCATTGTAGTCTTTTAATGTACCAATGCGGCGCGCAACAGATACCACGTCGATTGAGGTATCACCACCACCGACACACAGGATCTTGTTAGCAGTGTATTTCATGTCGCCCTTGTTGAACTGCTCAAGGAATTCAACTGCTGAGACACAGTTAGGTGTTTCGTTCCAGCTATCAACGAACAGGCCGCGACCTGATTTACAGCCCAGTGCCCATAAAATAGAATCAAATTCTTTTTCGATGTCTTCTACGCTGATGTCTTTACCAACACGTGTGTTCATGCGTGTTTCAATGCCGCCCATATCTATAATGCGCTGGCATTCGTTGTTGAGGAAGTCGCGTGGAGTACGATAACCAGGAATGCCGTAACGCATCATGCCGCCGAGTTCAGCATGGTCATCAAAAATAGTTGAAGCGATGCCTTTGCGACGCAGCTGATAAGCCGCAGCCATACCAGCTGGGCCACCACCGATGATGGCGACTTTTTTACCGGTCAGTTCAGCGCTGTTATCAAACTTGAAGCCTTCAGTGAAAGCGGTATCACCAATGTATTGTTCAATCGAGTTAATGCCGATGAAATCGTCAACATCGTTACGGTTACAACCGTCCTGACAGGGTGCAGGGCAAACGCGTCCCATCATGGATGGGAAAGGATTGGCATCGGTTGAACGACGGAAGGCATATTCCTGCATAGAAACACCTTCTGGCGGTACTTCGATACCACGAACGATATCCAGGTAGCCACGAATATCTTCACCTGAAGGACAGCTGCCCTGACACGGTGGTGTGCGGTGAACGTAAGTAGGACATTTATGAGATGTATCTTCTTTGAAGATTTTCTTGGCAAAACCACCCCAGTTCTGGTTGCCATCTTCAAATCTTCTGTACGTTAACTTATCGTTTTGCATGTCGTCTGTGGAAGTGGCCATGCCAGTTCTCCTATTGCTTCAACCGTTACCGGTATTAATCAAATATAAAAAGTGTTTATGCAGTTTCTTCTGCGTCGTCAGACTCTTCAGCTTCTTCGCCCTGACCATCAAGTATGATGGCATTGCTTACAAGCTGGTGAACACTGACGATTTGATCCATAGTCATGCCGTAATAGGGCAGGACCTTAGTAAATTGTGATTTACAGATGGCACAAATGGCTGCCATATGTGTAACGCCTTTTTCCGCAATGCTGTTTTTCAACGCTTCCATACGTGGTTGTGCACCCTTGATGCGTAATTCCATCAAGTCGTCGGTCAACAGGCCGCCACCGCCACCACAACAGAATGTCTGGTCGTGAATGGTTTCTGGCGCCATATCATAATAATTATTACAGACAGCCTGAATCACCTGGCGAGGAGTGGTGAACTGACTACCTGGATCTTCACCGATGCGTGATGCGCGTGCGATGTTACAGGAATCGTGGAATGTCAGTGTCATCCAGTCATTTTCAGACTTGTCGATATTTAAAATGCCGCGATCAAGACAGTCTTTGGTGAATTCCAGAATGTGCTGTGGAATCGGGTAGTTCTGATCGAGGAAATCCCAGGGGCCAGCCAGCGTGTTCAGGTGATTATAAGCAACGCGCCATGCGTGACCACACTCACCGAAGATAATACGTTTTACGCCCAGTCTTTTTGCTTCATCACGAATACGCAGTGAAATCTGGCGCATTGACTCATAGTTACCGATGAACAGGCCAAAGTTGGCGGCTTCTGATGCTTTTGAACTTAGTGTCCAGCTAACGCCAGCAGCGTGGAAAACTTTGGCGTAGCCCATCAGGCCATCAACGTGAGGCTCAGCAAAGAAATCAGCCGATGGAGTCACCAAAAGAATATCTGCGCCTTTCTCGTCGAGCGGGAAGCGAACCTTAACACCGATATCGTCTTCAATTTCTTCTTCAAGGCCTTCCAGCGTATCGGCCAGTGCAGGCTCAGGCAGGCCAAGGTTGTTACCAATTTTGAAGACCTTGGGAATAATCTGGTTGGAGTATTTCTGGCCCATGCCGATCATCGCCAGAATGTCGCGAGCAGCCATGGTGACTTCAGCGGTATCAATACCGAAGGGGCAGAATACGGCACAGCGGCGACACTCAGAACACTGGTGATAGTAGCTGTACATTTCCTTGACGACATCTTCGGTAAGATCGACAGCGCCAACCAGTTTAGGGAAGTACTTGCCGGCAAAGGTAAAGTAACGACGGTAAACTTTGCGCAATAGATCCTGACGTGCAACTGGCATGTTCTTGGGATCGGCTGTACCGATAAAGTAGTGACATTTATCAGTACAGGCACCACATTTAACACAGGTGTCCATGAATACCTGTAAAGAACGGTATTTACCAAGTTTGTCCTGCAATAACTCTAAAAACTTTTCTTTCCAGCCTTCGATTAGCTCGCCAGTTTCTTCTGCGCTGGGAAAACCCATGTCGTCCTGAAACTCTTTGCCTGCAACAAAAGGTGAGCTATGCGCCATCGAACCTTCCATAATGGATGGAATGATGGGGAATTCGTGCGTTTCTGGTATATCGTAATCAGCCATTCTTGTTTCTCAGCTTTTATAGTTGCAGTTACTTCCAGTTTTAATCTAATAAATCAGTACAGTGTTATTTTAGTTATTACGACCATCTTCGGCTTCAATGGCAGCACCCCATTCTGACAGGTGTCGTTTCTCACGAGGATTGTCAATCTGGTTGCGTGTTGGTGCAAAGAACAGGCCGGGCGCGTGTAGTAATTTACTAACAGGGAAAATTACCGCTAAAAATAGCACCATAGTAATGTGTGCCAGTAAAATCGGGTCAGCTGGAAGGTTTTGTGGGTCAAACAGGAACAGCCCCATAATAAACGCTTTCAATTGAATAATATCTGTGTGTGATGCATAAACTATCATCAGGCCACTGCCTGCAATGCCCATGATCAATAACAGCATCAGGTAGTCAGATGCTGATGAAATATAGCGTACCCGGTCCACCAGAATGCGGCGAGCAAAAAGACCAGCCAGACCTATCAACATGGTGAAGCCAGCGTAATGGCCAAAGCTCTGAACAACCATGTTATTAATCAGAGGCCAGAAGAAAACGTCAGGTGAAATCAAATAACGCAGGTGTCGGAAGAAGGCCAGCAATAAAGAAAGATGGAAAATCCAGCCAAAAATCCAGGTCCATTTGTTTCCACGGAAGAGACTGTTAAAGAAAACAACCTCATAGAATAAGCGATAGACAACGCCACCTGTTGTTAAAGGCGCGGGTGTCACGGGTATTTTCAGTGGGGCAGGCACACGTTTGTATAGCATTATTTTATTGGCAATGCCGCCAAATAAAACAATTATGGCTACGTAGAAAAGCACGACATATATGATACTTAAAACAGTCATGGTCAGAGTGTCTCGCCCAGGTGTTACGAAAAGTTACAGTTTTTTAAAACCAGGGGGTCAGTATCTGACCCCCTGTGATCAGGTTGGTTGTTATACACAACCTGTTGGCTTAGGTAGGCCAGCATATTTACATGCTTGTTTACCAGGGCCATAAGGGAACAGCTCGTACAAATATTTGCTGTTGCCTTTTTCTTTACCTAGTTTTTTACCAACTGCTTTAGTCAGTACGCGTACTGCAGGTGCAATCTGGTATTCTTCATAGTATTCACGAAGGAAGTTGATGATGTCCCAGTGTTCATCAGTCAATGTGCAGTCTTCCGCTTCAGCCATAGCTGTAGCAATTGCTGGCTCCCAGTCGTTAAGGTTAGCCAGGTAACCTTCTTCATCAGTTTCAAATGTTTTACCGTTTGCTTCAATAGGCATGATAATGCTCTCCTCGTTGAGAACGAAAATTAAAAATTAAAAAAATTAAAGCCAAGCTTGCACAGCGTCGTGCTCGGCTACCAAATCAACAAAGCCTTCGTAATCAACAACTTTGATACCTTCGGCTAGCTTTCCTTCGATTCCACGTGCCTGAGCATCAGGGCCCAGTACGCAGAAGTTGATGTCTGTCGTGTTTTTTATTTTGTCGGCAACGCTGTTACCAGTCGTTGCGGCATAAACACCGTCTTCGATCAGTAGTACTGTTGAACCACTCTTGGCCAGATTTAAACAGGCATCAAAAGTATTTGATTCAAACGGAGATTTATTTACTGTATGTAATAATGACATTTTGTTATCTCCTAGAAGCTCAATAATACGTCTTGATCATCAAGAACGTCAGCCAGTTCAGCTCGACTAACCAGGCGGATAGAGTCTTTTTCTGCCCAGTCGTCATCTTCATCTTCCCAAACAAGGTGTTGAAGATCATCGAGTGTAAGGCCACGTTCTTCGAGTGATTCTTTTTCGATGTAAATTTTAGTTACTTCGTAATCACCCAGTGCACTATAAACAGGAGAGAAGTTCTTCTGTCCGATAGCTTTAGTATCCTGGCCCTTGGTTAGCTGGTAAACACCATCACCGATGAAGGCAAGGCTCACGTCCTGGTCGAAAGCGGCACCAATCAGTACAACTTCCAGTGATTCCAGAGCATAAATAGTGCCGTAGGGTGGTTTACGGTTAACATACATAAATTTCTTAGCCATCGTATTTCCCCTTATGCGCCGAATACGACCAGACGGTCTGCTTCAATTCCGGCTTCGATCAACTGACCTAAACCTGAAATACGGAAACCTTCTGAAATATTGTTAGCATCTTTGCCCTGACGATTCATTTCATCTTCGTCGATCAGGCCGCGGCGTTGTGCAGCAGCGATACAAACAACCAGATCAAGGTTATGTTCTTTCTGTAAAGCAACCCACTCTGCAGTGATATTGCGGTCATCCTGAGGTGGAATAGCGAGACGAGTCGCGTTATTCACACCGTCGTGATAGAAGAACACGCGGAAAATTTCGTGGCCTTTAGCCAGCGCAGCTTTAGTGAACTGAATTGCACTATCAGCTGCCTGATGCTGGTATGGACCTTCGTTAATTTGGAGTGCTATTTTCACAGAACCACCTTAGAAACGAATGTGGGTAGATGCGTTCAAGCTGTTACGTGCACCGCGCCAGTTATCAATATGGTATTTGGTGAACGGAAGACCAGTCTTCTCGAAGAAACGAGGCCAGCCGATGCGCTCAATCCAGTCATTCATACGTTCCCAGTCTTTGGCATCTTCTTTATAAGCTTTAAGAATCTGCTTAACGATGGCAGTTGCTTCAGGCCAGCGTGGTGGGTTGTTAGGAATGCCAGCAGCAACCAGTTTCTGGAAAGTAGGTTTGCTACGAGCGTTAGAGTGGTTACCACCAACCCATACAGCCAGTTTAGAATGCTCAGCATCATTGATCTGCATTGGAGGACAAGGAGGGAAACATGCACCACAACAGATACATTTCTTCTCATCAACTTCCAGAGTAGGTTTGCCGTTAACCATTGCAGGACGAATCGCAGCAACGGGGCAGCGAGCTACAACAGTAGGACGCTCACAAACGTTTGATACCAGGTCATGGTTGATCTTGGGTGGCTTGGTATGCTGGATGTTAATCGCGATGTCGCCCTGACCACCACAGTTAATCTGGCAGCAGGAAGTCGTAATGTGTACGCGGTTAGGCATGTCAGCATTACGGAATTCGTCGATCAGCTCATCCATCATTGACTTAACAACACCGGATGCGTCAGTACCAGGAATATCACAGTGCAACCAGCCCTGTGTATGAGACATCATGGCAACAGAGTTCTGCGTACCACCAACGATGTAGCCTTTGTCTGTGATTGCTTTGATCAGGGGCTCTACTTTTGCCGCGTCTGATACCATGTATTCAACGTTACTGCGAATAGTAAAGTGAATGTAGCCATCTGCAAATTCGTCGCCGATGTCACAAAGTTCACGTAAAGAGAAGACATCCAGAATACGCTGTGTACCACAACGTACAGTCCAGATTTCGTCGCCACTGTAAGCTACGTGACGAAGAACACCGGGTTGTGGGTGCTCATGAAATTTCCATGCGCCGTAGTTCTTGCGCATGACAGGGTGCATGTATTGGAATGCGTCAGGGCATCCGGATTCAATTGGTGGACGAGGTGTATCACTCATGGTTATTCCTCAAATAATTTTCTAAATATGTTATTTAGAAGGGGGGGTTAACCCCCTCCGTGTTATTTTGTGCTTAAAACTTAAGCGTTAGCGGCTTCTTGTTTACGCTCAAACCATTTAACGGCTTCGTCATCCCAGCCATCCATGCGGATGTAGGAGCTTTGACGTGGATTGCTGACCATGTTTGGATCAACTTCCAGATCGTAGTCAACACCCTCGAGGAAGTTAACCAGACCAATACGTTCGATCATTTCACCGCAACGTTCATGTTCAAGCGCATTCTCTGCCCAGAAATCAATGATTTCTTCAGCCAGTTCAACCAGGCTTTCGTAATCATCTTCTGTTTCAAGCTTCTTGAATGGAATAACAACTGTACCCATCAAGTCACCAATCTTCAGTGTACGTTTACCACCAATCAGGATGGTTACACCTTTGTCATCACCAGGGTGAAGTGCTTTGGGCATAACGTTCAGGCAGTGCATGCAACGTACACAGTCACTGTTGTTAACAGTCAGTGTGTCGTCATCGTTCAGGGTCAATGCGTTAGTTGGGCAACGTGTAGTTACATTATCAATAATGTACTGACGGCCTTTAGCTGCAACGTAGGCTTTAACTTCTTCCTGATCAACTTTCATGTCGTCGCGCCATGTACCTATTACAGCCATGTCAGCACGTTCGATAGAGTTCTGGCAGTCGTTAGGGCAACCAGAAACCTTGAATTTGAATTTGTAAGGCAGAGCAGGGCGATGCACGTCATCAGTGAAGTTATTCACTAACAGGCGGTGGATGCCGTGTTCGTTACAGTTAGACATTTCACAACGTGAAGCACCTACACATGACATTGCAGTACGTACACATGGGCCAGCACCACCAAGGTCCCAGCCGTATTCATTAATTTCGTCGAAGAAATCTTGAACGCCGTCGGTGTCAGTACCGATAAACATGATGTTACCAGTCTGGCCGTGGAATGTTTGCAGGCCTGAACCGTGTTTTTCCCAGCTATCGCCCAGCTGACGCAGCATTGCTGTTGTGTAGTGGTTACCAGCAGGTGGTTGAACACGTACTGTGTGGAATTCTTTAGACTCAGGAAAAGCTGAAGCTACTTCTGAGAAGCGAGGAATAATACCACCGCCATAACCATATACAGATACGGTGCCGCCTTTCCAGTAACCCTTACGAGTTTCGTAAGAATGCTCAAGTTGGCCCAAAAGGCTGCTTGTTACTTCCTGGATGCGCTCATTAGGATGCTCATCACGAAGTTTTTTGATACCAGAAATAAAGCTGGGCCATGGTCCTTCTTCAAGGATGTCCAGCATTGGTGTTTCATAAATCTTTTTGGCCATGGATTGTCTCCTGTTAAACCGCCATTGTTCTGATCATATGATCGGATCATGTGTTTTGGTCGAAATCGGGGAACCGATTGTATTCCCAAATCAAATTGTTCTCAATATCCCCAGTGGTAAAGTTTTAACAATTACACCTGAGAAAAATTATGGAACGAGATTCTAGAGCCGGCTGGGCAGCTGTAGAACCCTACCCTTGGGGGGTGGTGTTTATGTGACTTTACCCCCAAAGGGATAGGTTTCTTTGGAGTTTCTGGTATGGTTCTATATGTTTTTTAATAAAAACAATGAGATACTGCTTTTTGCTGAAAGGGGTTTATTTTCTGCAATGCTACCCATATATAATGTGTAGCTCATCTAGGCTAGACCGCGCGTGGCGGCTCGCTCTTAGGTGATATTGTTTTTCAGGCAGGATGATCGCATTATCTCCGGCCAGTTCCTGCTGTGTGCGCATAATGCTACAGCATGGCTCATATATAGAGTGAGGATATAAAGAATGCTTTGGTTGAGTGAAGTGATGTTGCAGGGACAGGATCTCGAAACTTTTGAAGATTTGAAGGTGGAATTAGGCAAAAGGGCGAAACAGGGTGAATTATTCTTCCAGATGGATGTAAAACCGCCTTATCCCGATACCCCCAATGACTGGCAGGACAAGTTGGAAGCGGCTTTTACCGCCAGGCAGGACTAATACGATGCTTTGGCAAGACGAAGACAAGAAAACTGAATTTGTACAACCGGATAATGTGATTGATCTGTCATTCAAGGTCAATTGCAAGCAGCTGCCAACGACGCACGCCTGGGAACTGTCTCAGGCCCTGCATGAAATTCTGCCCTGGCTGGCCGATGAGCCGGAAGTGGGTATCCATCAAATACACGGTGCTACATCGGGTAATGGCTGGGAGCGCCCCGCTGATGGTGAATTGATGCATTTATCTCGGCGTACGCGTATGAATCTGAGAGTTCCGCGCCCTCGAGTGGAACAAGCGATGGCGCTGGTCGGGAAAAAAGTGAATATCGCCGGTTATGAGCTGGAAATTGGTGCGATGACAGAAAAATCACTCAATCCGTTGGCCACGCTGTTTTCGCGCTATGTTGTGGTGCCAGATGGCATGGATGAAGATGCGTTTACCCAGTGGATAGTCGATGAGCTGGCCAAACGTGATATAGAACTGCGAAAAATGCTGTGTGGCATCCAGCACACCATTCAGACCCCGAACAATAGCATTGAAACGCGTAGTGTAATGGTGGCTGACCTGGACAAACAAACCTCAATTGCCTTGCAGGAACAGGGTATTGGTGAGCATCGCCACCTGGGTTGCGGCATTTTCATGCCACATAAGGGCATTAAGGCGGTAGGTGAAACCGAGGACAAATCACATTTTTCAGGTGCTAAATAGTCTTTTAGTGAAAAAAATATCCCTTTTGAGCAGGTGGAAACTTGGTTTTACCTGATTTAACATTCGGCTTCCAATTTTTAAGTATTTTATTAAAAAACAGATAAAAGGGTAAGAATTATGGCACTTGATTCAGTTGAAAGAACAGAAAACGGGTATCTAGTTAACGCCACAGACTGGAATGAAGAAATCGCAGTAGAACTCTTCGCCGAAGAAGGCATTGAACCAACTCAGGAGCACTGGGATACCGTTAACTACGTGCGTGAAGAAACTCTGGCTGGTGATGAGCCCAACGAGCGTGGCATCATGAAAGCCATGGGCAAAAAATGGGGCCGTAAGGTTTCTTCCAAGGAAATGTACGAACTGTTCCCTGGTATGCCCTCAAAACAGGGCCTGAAAATCGGTGGTTGTCCACAAAGTACCCGCAAAGGCGGATATTAATCGATCTTACCCTTATGGGGTATACAGCTTGTTTTCGGGTCGATGCTAGAATTCGGCCACAGATTTAGAAGACCGGCATCAGCTGGTTGTTCAACAAAGGTATAAAGTTATGAGCGCTAAAACAGATAAAATCAAAGAAATGCTTGAAATGCAGAAGAAATTCATAGCAAAAGAGCATGCAAGTGGTGTTAGACAGGGTGAATACTTCACTCCAGAAGCAGGTTCTGAACTGGACGG
>JAPHSZ010000062.1 GCA_026196545.1 Gammaproteobacteria bacterium | reverse complement strand
TATTTGCATGGTGGGCAAAAACTCTGGGATTGTGCCGCAGGATGTTTGATTTTTGAGGAAACAGGCGGACGATCTATTTCTCTGGATGGTGGCCCCGTATTCAGGGGTCGGCTGGAAACACGTTCAGTGCTGGCTGTACAGGATGAAGGTCTGTTTGATGACTGGTGCCAATGGATTGGTATTCCTTTAAAGGTATAACTGTTAAAATCAGAGCAATAAATACAATAAGAACAAATTTGCAGAGAAATCATAAGTTTAGATGTATTCCACTTGTCGATATAACTGTTTGATTCATTGCGTTTTTCTCTGTTTTCCTGCCAAACAGGTAGTTATGATGCTGAGCCAAAATGATTAAGATTTCAACCATACTAAAACATTTCCCTGTAATCAGCCTGTGCGCCATCAGTGCAGGTCTACAGGCGGATGAGTCTCAGTTTGAAGGCCAGATTAATGTTCTAAAAGAGCAGATGCTGGATATTAATCAGGAATTATTTGTTCTGGAAGAAGATTTGCTGTTCCCGCTTGATTCCCAGATTAATGTTTTTATTTCCATTGATAAGGCTTACCTATTTAAACCAGATTCTGTAATGCTGGAAATTGATGGTAAGCCTGTTAGCCATTATTTTTATACAGAACAGGAAATTCAGGCACTTCACCGGGGTGGTATTCAGCAACTTTATGCAGCCAGTGTTGCAGAAGGTGAACATCAATTGACGCTTACCTATGCTGGGAAGGATGCCTCATCTCAGGAATATAAGCGTGCATCGGTTGTCAGTATTACCAAAAAAAATAAAACACAGTTTGTGGAGTTAAAAATTAAAGCCGATGATGTTGATTCTAAAAAGCCGCCCGTTCTAAAAGTCAAAGTTTGGGAGCAGGATATCAAATAGTTTGTTATGTGGAATTCGCATCGAACCAAAATATCCTTCATAGCAATAACTGTATTGAGTTGCTGTCCATTGCTGTCAGTTAATGCGGCCAGTAATGTTGAATTATATAGTCTTTATAAAGACAAATGCTCTGCTGAAATTGCGGATATCATAAGAGCGAAACAAAATGGAATATCAGAAGCAGAAAATAAAATAACAGAAACGTTGCTTGACAGCTTATATCTCTCCTATGGACTGAAGGATAGTGCCCATAAAACATTCAAAAGTACAACACTGGGTGAAATACAGGACATTTCGGAGGAGATCCTGGGCCAGGACTGGTTTTTTGTAGGTAAAAATTATTACATTGATGGCTTTGGTGAAGACCTGAAAAACTCGCTGCTGGTTATTGATAACAGCCAGAGGGCGACGCTCGATTCAGCCTATCAGTCAGAGCAGCTGGAAACTGTAAGTAAAATTTGCATGCGTAATCACCGCTACGGTGATGTCCTTCAAATGCTGGAATTGTTTCCAGATAATTCAAACTGGAAGCCGTATGCAAAATTTAATCTTGGTGTGAATTTGCTCAAAAATAATCGACTGGATGAAGGCAGGGATTTACTGGAAAGTGTTGCCAATATGTCGACCTCCGAGGAAGATCTTGATGTTTTGCGCGATCAGGCGAATCTCGCTTTGGCGGTGAGCCATATGAAGTCAGGTGAGACAGATTTAGCTGTTGAATATTTTGAAGAAATTAAACTGGGTAATCCCCAGTCAAATAGTGCCTTGCTTGGCCTTGGTTGGGTGAAATTTAAACAGTTATTGTACGACGATGCCCTGAGAGCCTGGCTGGAACTTTCAAAACGCTCAAAATCTGATCCGGATGTCCATGAAGGGCTCATGCTGGCACCCTATGCGCTTGAAAAAAGGGGTTATAAGCTGGAAGCGTTGGCGCAATATAATTTTGCTATCGAATCTTTTGAAAAACAGCTAAAGAATATTGAAGTTATTAAATCTCGTATCAAGCAGGGTGGTATTAGTGACATCCTGAGGGCAAGTGCAAATAGTGAAGCCAATTATGATTTACGTAGTGCTATTAGCACTATGGGATCAGAGTTGAGTGACGGCCTGTACGACGTAATGGTATCGAGTGAGTTTACCCGGATAGCAAAAACGTATCGCGAGCTGGCAGAGTTGAACAATAATTTGTCCAAGTGGAACCAGCGAATTCCAAAGCTGGCTGATATAGCTGATGAAGAGGAAAATGCCTATAACTATCGCCTGGGCACGGTTGTCAATCGCCTGAAATTTGATTATGCAAGAAAGCTCAGGGACAGGCAGGCAAAACTTGTTGAGCAGTTTGAAAGAAAAAAAGTAAATACAGCTGCAACCAAAGACGAAGATAAAAAATTATTTGCGTTACAGGAAAAATACCAGTTCCTTGCGGGGTTGCTTATCTGGAATTTAAATATTGATGAAACGCCAAGGGTCAGGATTGTAAAAGATGCTAATGGTAAAGAGAAGACTGTAGCCCGCAAAGAACATCGTCCGATGAAACCACTGGCCTTTGCATGGAAAGATTCAACAGATAAATATCAGCAGTATAGCGAGAAGATAAAAAGCAGGAAGCAACGTATCAGTGCCCTGAAAGCGGAAATTGACAACCTGATGGCCGAGCAGGAGAAAGAAGCCCAGTTAATGGCAGAAAAATTTATCGTGCAGTATCGTGAATATATAAAGAAATACCACGATCGTGCGCTGTATGCAAAAGCAAGGCTGTATGATTCCATGGTGCCAGAGGAATGATATGAGGCACAGTTATTTATTTTCTTCTGTACTGTTGTTTACGGTTGTGTTGTCTGGCTGTTCACAGCCCATGGTTAAGGGCTGGGATACAAGAAGCATCAAGGAGCTGGAAAAAGGTGCGTCTGTCTTAGGTTATGTCAATATGGCTGTTCCGACATCAACCGGGGCTATAGAAAATTACAGTGCCTATCTTGAAGATAAGGAAAATACACTATACCACGCAGGCGCGCTTAAGCGACTGGCAGAACTTGAGCTGGAAGAAACTGAAACCGCTGCAAGTCAAACGGTAGTCAGGCATACAGAGGCAAGCGAGAAGGCCCTGCTTCGCTCGATTAACCACTACAATGATTATCTGCGCCTGTATCCTGATAAACAAGACAATGATTTTGTGCTCTATCAGTTAGCCAAGGCTTATGATTTCAATGGTGAAACTGAGCAGTCACTTTTGACTCTGGATAAAATTGTTCAACGTTATCCAGAGTCAAGCCGTATCGATGAAATACAGTTTCGCCGTGGTGAGATTTTGTTTGTTTTTAGTGATTATGCCAATGCTGAGAAGGCTTATGCGGCTGTTGCTAATAAGGCTGAAGAATCAAAATATAAAGAAAAAGCACGGTATAAACTTGCCTGGTCTCAGTTTAAGCAAACTAAATATATAAAAGCCTTAGGCAACTGTTTTACCCTGCTTGATAACAAGCATGCCCAGAACAAACTGGGTGAATATGCAGTTGCAGAAAATGTAGAACGAGCTGAGAAGGACTTTATCAATGATATTATTCGGCTCGTTAATCTGTCTCTTACATATAAAGATGATGCTAAAACAATTCAGCAAATATTTGCAGGTAGAGAAAACCGGCAATATGAACCTTTGCTGTATCGTCAGCTTGGTGAATTTTATATGAAGAATGAGCGTGCGGTTGAAGCGGCGCAAGTTTATCTTGATTATGGAATATTTCACCCGGATTCACTAAAAGGTGCTGATTTCCATATACTGGCCATGGGGGCTTATAAAAAATCTGATCTGCCAGAATTGCTTTTGGCTAGCAGGATAAGTTTTGTTAAAAAATACGGCGTTGAAAGTTCTTTCTGGAAAAAGCATAAAAGATCTGAAAAGAAACAGGTTGTCGTTGAACTCAAGTCCAGCATAAAAGAGCTTTCCAGGTATTATCATGCAGTTGCATTAAAAACGGGCAAGTCAGCAGATTATATGAATGCTGCTGTCTGGTATAAAACCTATATACGTTCGTTCCCGAGAGATGATGAAACGCCGATGATGAACTTCCTGCTGGCGGAATCTCTATATGATGCTAAAAAATACCGTAATGCGCTGAATGAGTATGTAAGAACTGCTTACAATTACAGAGCACATAGTAAGAGTGCTGAAGCGGGATATGCGGCAATCCTTACATACAATTTATTAATTAAGAATGCGAGTAATCAAGACCGTAGCTACCTCGAAGGCAAGGCGCTAAAAAATGCGATTAGATTTAGCACCAAATTTAAGAACTCAAAATATGCGCCTGCTGTTATAGCTAAATCAGCTGAAAAATTGTATGCGAATAAAGATTACACAGGTGTGATCGATTTCAGTTCAAAAAATGAGCACCTGAAGAATCTGGATGATAAGTCACACTTTAAGGCGACCTGGCTGGTCTATGCACATTCCCTGTTTGAGGTGAAGAAATACGCCCCGGCTGAAGAAGCTTACAAAAAAATTAGAATGCTTATGTCAGAAAAGGAGGCGAACTATGATGAGGTGTCAGAAAAACTGGCGGCCAGTATTTATATGCAGGCACGGGTATATCAGGAAATTGAATATCATAAACTGGCTTATTATCATTTTATGCGTGTGGGCAAGCTGGTGCCAGGCTCTAAAATTGCTGAAACAGCACAGTATGATGCGGCTGCCATACAGATACAGCTGAAGAACTGGGCCAAGGTGGTTGATGTTCTTGAGGATTACCGTAAAAAATTCCCTGAAAGTAAAAAGTATAAGCAGGACGTCTCAGAGAAGTTGTTGTTAGCTTATATTGAGACCGGGGCTTCAGAAAAGGCGGCTGATGAGGCTTATTATTTATCTGAAGCCTCAAAAGGCAAGGCTGAACAAAGGGTTTATACATGGCAGGCTGCAGAATTATATCAAAAGGCCGGTATCGATCAAAAGGCGCACAAAATTTATCTTGCCTATATAGGAAAATATCCATCACCATTTGACCAAAATATTGAGGCACACCAGCGTGTGATTGATTATTACAGGCAAGCAGCCGAGTCTGACAATCTTGAAAAATGGCTGAGGGCAACGGTCAAGGCAGAGGCAGCTGGCAGTGACAGGACAGAGCGTACCCGATATATAGCTGCCAGTGCGGCTTTAGAGCTGGCGACACCACTGGTGTCAAAGTTCAAGCAGGTTGAACTCACTGTGCCACTGAAGAAAAGTCTTAAAGTCAAAAAGAAGCTGATGCAGAAAGTACTGGATTCATACACCAACTTGATGACTTACAATATTTTAGATGTTACTACAGAGTCCACTTTTTATGTTGCAGATGTTTATGGCCACTTTGCTGAGTCATTATTGAAATCTGAGCGACCAGGGGATTTGAATAAGGACGAACTGGAACAGTATGATATTTTGCTGGAAGAACAGGCCTATCCGTTTGAAGAAAAAGCAATTGATATTCATAGCTCAAACGCAAAACGAACGCGTGATGGAATTTATGATGAATGGGTAAAAAAGAGTATGGCTTCACTGGCGCGGCTACAGCCGATCCGTTTTAATAAAAATGAGCGTATAGACCTATGCTGCAAATAATTATTAAAACAGGCTGTTTTATTGGTCTACTGTCGATGTTGACAGCCTGTATGGCGACTAAGGTAGAGCCAGCTGTTAAAACGGCCGTTAAACCACCGGCCCAGACAGTAGTAGCACCAGAAAATCTGGTTGATTACAAAAATGCCATAGCCGCATCTAAGGAAGGCGATATAGATGAAGCCATTGAACTG
>JAPHSZ010000056.1 GCA_026196545.1 Gammaproteobacteria bacterium | reverse complement strand
GTCACAGCACCCGATTATTGCCTATAACAGTATCGGGCAAAAATTTATGGATGGTTTTGTCGGCATGATGACCTGGCTGCTGCCCGATCTGAGCCGTTTCACCCAAACCGAATGGCTGGTATATGGTACCGGTGACTGGCAGCAGCTATTGCCAATATTGGCACAAACACTGGTTTATCTTGCGCTGTTGTCGGCTATTTCCCTGTTCGATTTTTACCGGAAGAACTTCTGATGTTTGCTTCCCTGCTCAGCAAGGACAGGCCGGTCAGGGATGTGCCGGTGGTGGCAAAGCTTTTTTTGATGCTGGCCTTTATTGTGCAGCTGTTGTGGCATAGCCAGCAGGAAATAAAACGGGCGAGCGCCGAAGATTTGCCCGCGCCGATGTCGGTTGATGCCTACAAACTGGTCTCGCTGAATGAACCCATTGCCATGTCAAAGTTGCTGAACTTATGGTTGCAGGCGTTTGATAACCAGCCGGGCATCAGTCTGTCATTCCATCAGCTGGATTACCAGCAAATTACAAAATGGCTGGATACCATCATGGCCTTAGATCCCGAAGGCTATTACCCGATGTTGGTGGCGGCCAGGGTTTATGGCAGTGTGACTGATAAAACACGACAACGCATCATGCTGGATTATATTTTCAGAAAGTTTAATCAAGACCCCATCCGGCACTGGCGCTGGCTGGCGCATGCTTCAACGGTAGCCAAGCACAATTTGAAGGACATGCCGCTTGCGTTGAAATATGCACGTGCCCTGGCAGAAAAGGCCACCGCAGAGCATGTGCCGTACTGGGCGCGTGATATGCATATTATTTTGCTGGAAGATATGGGTGAGATTGAAACCGCCAAAGTACTGGTTGGAGCCTTACTGGAGAGTGGAGCAGTCAATGATCCTTATGAATTAAATTTTCTTACAGAAAAAATACATGAATTAGAGGATAAATCGACAAAGTAAGCGCAAATTGTTGATAATTCGACAAAAAACAGGGTTATTTTAAAGGCATTTTATTGTTAAAATCCCGTTGTATAGGGTATCTATGATATGGCATGTTAATTGCAGTATTATTTGATAACAAACATATAAAATCGTGGAAATAAGAGAAGATATCATGGGTATGCATCAAAAAATGAGAAAACAGTTACACAGCCAGCAAGGTTTCACCCTGATTGAAATTGCCATTGTTCTGGTCATCATCGGCCTGTTACTGGGTGGTGTGTTGAAAGGCCAGGAGCTGATCAACACGGCGCGAGTGCGTGCATTGAACAATAGTGTGGATGGTGTTACTGCGGCGTGGTTTAGTTTTCAGGATAGGTATCGGGCGTTTCCAGGGGATTATATAGATTCACGATCAACGGTTAATTTACCAGGTGCGCCAGGTGGTGGTGATGGTAATGGTTTGGTAGGTAATGATGATGGTGCAGATGCGCCGCTAGAACGTGGTCGTGTATGGGTGCACCTGGAAGCTGCAGGCTATATCACCGGTGGCTACAATGATGATACACAGGAGATTGCTGCTACAGAGTATAATTGTAGTACACTCATTTGCCCTGATAATGGGTTTGGTTCAGGAATGGTGGTAGGTCACGGCCAACTTGTTCGAGATCCAGCAGTAACAACTGGTGCGCATGAGCTGAACACCGGTGGTGGTATTCCTGTTGACGTACTCGCTGAACTGGATCGTAAAGTAGATGACGGTCAGGCAACTACAGGCTTAATGCAGATAAGTGAAGATGAAGACTTTGATACCTGTGTTGCTGTCGATGATTATCAATTGCAAACGCCTGTAGATAATTGCGCAGCAATAATCAGAAATTTCTAACAGCTACCCAACAATATGATATAAAAAGAGCCCACTAACAGGGCTCTTTTTTTGCCTGAATTATAAGCAGCGAAAAAAATGAAAATAATCGAATGTAAAAACCTGACCAAGTCCTACGGCACAAAGACTGTGCTGAATGATATTAGTCTGTCTGTAAATCAGGGCGAGTTCTTCGGTCTGGTCGGCATGAATGGCGGTGGTAAA
Source organism: Gammaproteobacteria bacterium (assembly GCA_026196545.1). Classification (GTDB taxonomy): domain Bacteria; phylum Pseudomonadota; class Gammaproteobacteria; order SZUA-229; family SZUA-229; genus LH-M37. The sequence goes on along the minus strand of JAPHSZ010000056.1, from coordinate 1,503 downwards.
TCCACCATGATCAAGTGCATGCTCGATCTGGTGGCGATAGACTCGGGTGAAATAGAACTGTTTGGCCAATCGCATCGGCAGGTTTCATCGAGAAGTAATATTGCTTATCTGCCTGACCGGTTTGCCCCGCCACCGCATCTCAAGGGTATAGATTTTGTGCGTTATATGCTCGAGTTGCAGGGTCGGGATTGTGATGATGTGCAAATTAATAATATGCTCGATGCGCTGGAACTGGACAGGGCATCAATGCAGTCATCAGTCAGTAATCTTTCCAAAGGCATGACCCAGAAACTGGGGCTGGCGGCGTGTCTGTTGAGTGAAAAAAAACTACTTATACTCGATGAGCCGATGAGTGGCCTCGACCCCAAAGCCAGGGTGTTGTTTAAAAAAGAAATGTTCAATAAAAAACAACAGGGTGCTTCGGTATTTTTTAGCTCTCATGTTCTTGCCGATGTCGATGAGCTAGCAGATCGCATTGCAGTCTTGCACGCCGGTGAGCATAGGTATACTGGCAGTAGCGAAGATCTGAAGGAAAAATATAATGCAGCTACGCTGGAAGATGCTTATATGTCCTGTATTGGCTAAATATTTAGTTCCTTAATTTTTCTGGTTAAGGTATTTCTTCCCCAGCCTAGTAACATCGCCGCTTCCTGTTTTCTGCCTCGTGTTTGTTTTAGCGCTGCTTCAATTAGCAGGCGTTCAACATCCGGAATGATTTCGTTAGCAATTTTTCGTTTGCCTGACTGCAGTGCGTTTTCTGCATAACGGCTAATACCCTGTTGCCAGTTATTGCTGGTTGTAGATGAGTCCTGATTTTGAGCCTGTAGCTCTTCAGGCAGGTCTGAAAGATGGATGTTCTTGCCCGAGGTCATCACGGCTAACCAGTGACAGGTGTTTTCAAGCTGCCGCACATTGCCGGTCCATTCCAGTGTTGATAAATAGTCTTCAACTTCGGGTAAAAATTGTTTAGCTTCAACATCCAGCTCATCAGTTGCCCTGTGCAAGAACAAATTGAGCAGTGCGGGAATATCTTCACGCCGCTCGCGCAGTGCGGGTAAGTGAATTCGAATCACATTTAAACGGTGATAAAGGTCTTCCCTGAACAGGCCCTCCTTCACACGTTGTTCCAGGTTCTGGTGGGTGGCGGCAATGATCCGGACGTCGACCTTGATCGGGGTATGGCCGCCAACGCGGTAAAACTCGCCGTCGGCGAGGACACGCAACAGGCGGGTTTGCAATTCGGCGGGCATGTCACCAATTTCATCGAGAAATAATGTGCCGCCATCGGCCTGTTCAAAACGGCCTTTGCGTTGTGATTGTGCGCCGGTAAAGGCACCACGTTCATGGCCGAACAGTTCTGATTCAAGCAGATCTTTGGGAATGGCTGCCGTGTTCAGCGCAATGAATTCACGGTCTGCCCTCGGGCTGTGCTTGTGCAGGGATAGTGCGACCAGCTCCTTGCCGGTACCGGATTCTCCGGTGATTAGTACATTAATATTTGAT
>JAPHSZ010000184.1 GCA_026196545.1 Gammaproteobacteria bacterium | reverse complement strand
GCCCTGGTGCAGCAGGGTTTGCAGCAACGGGTGGTCGGGGTGATGGGTCTGGATCAGCACCTCGCCGGGCTTTTCCGCCCGTCCGGCGCGACCGGCGACCTGGATCACCAGCTGAGCCAGATGTTCAGCCGCGCGAAAATCAGGGCTGTACAGCGCCTGATCGGTATCGAGCACGCCGACCAGGGTCACATTCGGGAAGTCATGCCCCTTGGCCAGCATCTGTGTGCCGACCAGAATGCTGGCACCACCGGCGTGCGCCTGCTGCAGCTTGTCTTCGAGTGCGCCCTTGCGCCGGGTGGTGTCGCGGTCGATGCGGTTGATGTGTATATCGGGAAAACGTTCACTGAGAAAATTTTCGATACGCTCGGTGCCGGTGCCGATGGCCAGCAGTTCCTCGCTGCCACAATCGCCACAGGTTGTCGGTGAGCGGGTCTCGGCACCGCAGTGATGGCAATGCAGCTGATGTTTATGCTTGTGGTAGGTCATATTGGCATCGCAGCGCTGGCAGCGTGTCATCCAGCCGCAGTCGTGGCACATCAGCAAAGGGGAGAAGCCACGGCGGTTCAAAAACAGGATGACCTGATTGCCCTGTTGCAGGTGCTGCTCAACCCTGTCGAGCAGGGCCGCAGACAGGCCCTCCTGTATCGGCTGGCTGCACATGTCGAGCAGTTGCAGTCGGGTATCCGACTGGCTGCGTGCGCGTTGTTTCAGGTGATGGATATGGAAGCGCTGACGATTGACATTGTGCAGGCTCTCCAGCGAAGGCGTGGCTGAGCCCAGCACCACCGGGATGTTTTCTTTCTGGCTGCGCACCAGCGCGAGATCACGCGCGTTATAGCGGAAACCTTCCTGCTGTTTGTAGGAACCGTCGTGCTCCTCATCGACGATGATCAGGCCGAGATCGGGCAGTGGCGTGAAAATCGCCGAACGCGTACCGATCACCAGCCTGGCGTGCCCGCTCGATGCGGCCACCCAGGCACTGAGGCGCTGCTGGTCATTGAGTCCGGAATGCAGCACCGCGACCGGGCAGCCCATGCGTTGCTGGAATCGTCCGGTGAGCTGCGGGGTCAGGCTGATTTCCGGCACCAGTACCAGCACCTGTTTGCCATCGGCAATGACCTGTTCGCTTAACGCCAGATAGACCTCGGTCTTGCCGCTGCCGGTAACGCCGTGCAGTAAATGCATATGGTGCTGGTTCAGATCCTTGCCGATGGCCCTGATTGCCTGTTGCTGTTCATCGTTCAGCGCAGGTGCCTGTGCTGTCACCGGCTGTGCTTCGGGCAGGCTGGCCTGTTCGGTGTAGTGAGCCAGCGCCTTTTCCACCAGCGCTTTCATCGCGGGGCGCCAGTTTGGGTGGTTCTGGTTGAGATATGCCTCATCGAGGCCATCCGGGTGGTTCAGCAGAATCTGCAGTATATGTTTCTGTTTGGGGGCACGGCTGAGTGACTCCAGTGTATCTGCACTCGTCGCCTCAGTGGCTTTCCATAACTTTATCGCCGCCGCCTGAGCCGGTTTGCCCTGGCGCAACAGGCTGGGCAGGGCGGTTTGCACGACCTCGCCTGTCGGGTGCAGATAATAGGTGGCCGCCCAGCGCAGTAAATCCAGAATCCGTGAATCAAGCACCGGTTTAGTATCGATCAGTTTATTGATGGGCCTGAGCTTGTTGTGCGCCAGATCGCTGTGGTCAGTCTGTTCGAGAACCACGCCAATGGCCGTGCGCCGGCCAAAGGGCACCTCAACCCGGCAACCGGGAGTGAAATCGTGCTGGCGTAATGAGTCAGGAATTAAATAATCAAAACTGCCAAACAGGGGGATGGGGACGGCGATCTTGAGTATCCCCGGTGTTTTGCTGGCGTCTGAACGATGTGCATTGGAACTCATAATGAATGATTCAGCGCCGTAAGTTAAAGGTAATTAAAAGCTTATCAAAGGGTTATCCGGGTTCCTGATTCTACTGGAAATTGAGCAAACTAACCTGATATACAAATGAGAAAAATATTACAAAGAAGTATTGACAATTCAGTTACCCACAGATCCTGTGGATAACTCTGTGTGTAAAATATTGATATTGGCTTTCAGGCCAGATTTTATGGGTATTGAGTATAATTTGGTTAAAAAATACACACAGTGAAAAATTGTTTAATAACAGTTGGTTACATTTGTTGAGTCTACTATTGTAGTGTTTCTGCGCCGTCGTTTTAATAAAAAATTTGCACCATTCTGGATTGTGTATAACTGTTTTCTGAGGCAACGAATTTAATGCAGACAGTTAAAAATATTTTGAGAAATAGGGTGTTAAGTTACTAAAAATACCGTGAAAACCCGAGTTACCCACATTTTCTGTGGATAACTTTGTGGATAGAAAAGTTTTATAGCAAAAAAACAGGTGAAAAAATGCTATTTTCATTAGATTGTACAAAAAATAACCAGTTATTTTAATTCTTTATAAAACAATATGTTACTGAATTGTAGGTCAAGTCCTACGGTGGATAAGTCGCGTTTTTTGGTCTAAAACAGCGGCATATTAGGGCTGGTTAATCTGTTTGTGCACAACTTGCCAGAAAGTTGCCAACCATAACAATAGGTTAGATTCATTGAGGTGGTTTTTTGCAGGGTATTTTTTACAGGAATCCCCCCCGTTTTTATTGATGCGGCACTGGGCTTGTGCAAAAGTAGTGCATTTATTTTCACCGCATAATGGTTAATTCAGGAACAGGCGTATGAAGCTATGGCAGCACATAGAACAGCAAATCGAGCAGGCCACCGGCAAGCCGTTTTGCATTGGTGAAAACCGGGGTGTCGGCGGTGGCTGTATCAACGCCAGCTTTCAGGTGACTGATGAAGACCGGCGTTATTTCATCAAAACCAACCACAGCCGCCATGCCGATATGTTCAAGGCCGAAGCCGAAGGCCTGCTGGAAATGGCCAACTCCGGCACCATAAAAGTGCCGTGCCCGGTTTGTTATGGCGAACATGATAATCAGTGCTACATCGTCATGGAGTACCTGGACATGGGCGGCGGGGGTGACAATGACCTGTTTGGTCGGCAGCTCGCCGCCATGCACCGGCAAACCGCCAGTCAATTTGGCTGGCACATGGACAATACCATCGGCTCCACACCCCAGCCCAACAACCAGCACCACGACTGGATCGAATTCTGGCGACAGGAACGCCTTGGCTTTCAGCTAGACCTGGCCGCCCGCAATGGCTACGGCGGTGCACTGCAAACACTGGGTGAACGCCTGATGGCCGACTTCCCGGTATTGTTCGAAAGCTATCAGCCCGAGGCTTCGATGCTGCACGGTGATTTATGGACAGGCAACTACGGTGCGCTGCCCGATGGCACCCCGGTAATCTTCGACCCCGCCTTCTACTACGGCGACCGTGAAGCCGAACTCGCGATGACCACCCTGTTCGGCAGCTTCAGCCGCGACTTCTACGCCGCCTACAACGAAGCCTGGCCGCTGGACGATGGCTATGCCACGCGCCGCACCTTCTACAACATCTATCACATCATCAACCACACCAATTTATTTGGCGGTGGTTATTATGGCCAGGCAATAGGGATGATCGAACAGGTGTTGGGGGAGATTGGGTGACATAAAAAATAAGCAGGGTAGCCCGGATGAAGCACAGCGGAATCCGGGAAATATTTAATCATCCAGCGGGCTTTTCACACCTTTACCGCCTTTGTTTAACACGTGGGTGTAGATCATGGTTGTTTTTACATCCTTATGACCCAATAGCTCCTGAACCGTTCTAATGTCATAGCCAGCCTCTAACAAATTCGTTGCAAAACTATGCCGCAAAGAATGACTGGTAGCTGGCTTATTTATATTGGCTCGACGAACCGCTGCCTTAATAGCACGCTGAAATGCCTGCGCGCCGATGTGGTGCCTTCGGATAACCTTTGACCGAGGATCAGTCGCCGGATTGGCGGCAGGAAAAATATACTGCCATGCCAACTCATGTCCCGCATTAGGGTACTTGCGCTCCAATGCATAAGGCAGATAAACTGAGCCGACACCATTTTGGAGATCCTGCTCATGGAAAACACGGACTCGTTCAAGTTGCATACGCAACGACTCTACCAGAGTCTTTGGCAACATCGTACGTCTATCCTTATTTCCCTTGCCACTTCTTACCGTAATCTCCAGACGCTCAAAATCGACATCCTGAACTCGCAAACGCATCGCCTCCATCAGGCGCAAACCAGAACCGTACAGCAACCCCGCAACCAGGTGATGAACACCATCAAGCTGGGCAATCAGCCTCTTTGCCTCGGCATCCGTGAGCACCACCGGCAACTTAGCCGGTCGCCTGGCACGAATCACCTCATCCAGCCAGGGCAGTTCAATCAGCAACACCTCTTTGTAAAGGAACAGAATTGCAGCAAGCGCCTGATTCTGCGTCGAGGCGGCAACCTGCCTTGTTACAGCAAGATCGCTAAGAAAAGCCTCAATTTCCAATTTCCCCATCTCAGAGGGGTGCCGCTTACCATGAAACAGAATAAAGCGACGAATCCAGTCACAATATCTCTGTTCGGTACGAATACTGTAGTGCTTAACCCGGCATCG
>JAPHSZ010000189.1 GCA_026196545.1 Gammaproteobacteria bacterium | reverse complement strand
GTAATAATATCATCGCCACCGCCACCTGCAACGCCTGCACCACCGACGTCATATTCATCTGAATTATAATAGCCACCGCCACCACCACCGCCACCGCTGCCGTCACCGACAATGAACTGGCCGTCAACCAGGGTATGCGGATAATTTTTAGACTGCAGGTTTGATGCGGTAATGCCTCCAACTTTATATTCAAGTTCCCAGTCACCACCACTGGCAGTCGAACCGGTTACATTGGTTGATCCAGCCACATCGGCACCGGTGAGCTCAGCGAGTTTATCGAGCAGTTCCGCACCTTTAGCGCCGGAAGCTGTTTCACAACCGTAAAACAGTAGGTCTGCACCAGCACTCAGAGATTGCTGCCAGCCCTGAATTTTTTCTTTGTAATAATTAATGGTTTCAGCTTTAAGAATGGCATTACCTAATGACAGATAGCCAGACCCGCCATGTGAGAGAAAATGTACACTGGTTAAGCCTTTATGTTTTTTGAAAATCTCACTGATTTGCTCGATACCATCTTTAGTGATATCCAGACGATACACCTTGCTGCCAATCGGCGCAGAAGTTGATAGAATCTCATTGTCTTTGAGCTGGCTATCAATGATAACCAGAGTATTTTCATATTTCTGGCTCTGTAGCTGTTGAACCTGTACACCCATATCAGGTGCTACAGACATTGGCATAGCAACAGCATTTCCAGCTAAGCCTGCACTTAAAAGCAAAGCACTACTGGTCTGGATAATTTTTTGATTATGCAAAACAGCATGTATTGCTAAATGCAGTGGTTTGCGATTAAGACTTGAACCTCTAGATACATTTTCCATAATTCATCTCTTTTAATAGTTAAAAATCTGAAAAAAACACCCTTTTAATGATCTTGCAATGAATTACAACTGTCAACAAACACCCAACCCTTTATTTGAGCAAGATCAAGATAACGCTAAATAATTATTGATTTTTTACGACTGGTATTCTCGCCAAAACTGGGCAGTCATTTCTATCTGCTCCCATACTGGCTCACGTCTCACCACCTCATCAAACACTTCCGGCCAGTTTGGCACTTGTGGCTCAACCTGCGGCCTGATGGTATGCAATTCCTTAAACCCATGTACCGAATCATCTTCTATGGTGAGTTGTTTTACATTGTTAAAATCGTGTTGATAATGCGTGTACCCAAGAAAATTATAGATTGACTTCATCGTGTCATGGGGATTACTAGTGAATTTATCATACTCAACGATATAAATCTGATCACCCCAGCCACGAGTATAAGCATCACGAATAATATTATAAGCTCTGCCAACTGGTTGATCCTGATCAATGAATGTTTCCAGACGGCCAATCGCTGTTCTAAATTTCTTTGGATCAGCGTATTCCTGATGCGTCAAACCTAATGCGGCAGTTTTGCGATGTAACATCTCAAAAGAAGCAACTACATCTCTTAAATCTCTAACGGTAAGTAATACCTTTATATCATTCTTACCACCACATAACTCTGCCATCATTTCAAGATAACCAGGCCAGCCGCGGTTTTTATCAAAACATATTAACTGTTCTACGTGTTCAAAGTAGGTGTGCAATATAGCTTTGAGTACATTGCGTTTAATGTCTTCACTTTCTTCAGCATCCATAGCACGAAATGCACTGTTTTTATCCCAACTATTGCGAACTTGAAGCAGTATATCAAGTATGCCAGAAGTGGGGGTAACATAAAATTTCGGATTTTGACCGAGAATATTCATGAGCAATGTCGATCCTGAACGAGGCAGACCAGCTACCATGTGAATGGTTTTATTTTTATTCATAACACCCAAACATATTCCTAATTAATAATCATTGTCAGATTAATCCAGAAAAACAAAGTTAAATTAGTCAAAATTACACATTACTATTTAATGCATGTTAAGCCTGTTTTGGATAACCGTTAACATAAACTGTGTATTATTTAAAACACCCAATGGCGTTGGATACAGAGGCATGTCCCCACTTGTACTCAATAAAATTATCTTCCCCTGATAATTTTCCCAACCTTCTTCTGTCAATACATCATATGCACTGTCAACAGGCACAGATTTAATGCTTTCATCATACTCCAGCTTGAGCGTTTGGTTTTTTATGCCTATATAATTTCGCGATGAAGGCTGCCTTGTTTCATCAGCCATATTATTATGAAAAGTAAAATATTTATCTGCAATTAAATCATAGAAATCATTGTGATGATATTCACTATATGAAACTGACTGAACTCCATTACTACCAAAATCAATTTTTGATGAGCCACAAATATTAAACTCTTTTTTAAATAAGGGGCAGTGCGAAATCATTTCTGATTTTGACGACAAACTAAAGACAACAAGTTGGTTCGCGTATTCACGCCCCAAATCCTCCAAACCGTTGTCTATTTTCACACGCCTATAATATAACGAGCTATTTCTCTCCCGTTCTTTTTCTTCAGCTGTCTTATAAGCAACCTCACCATAAATAGCATAATCATAATCTGTAAAATTCGGCGTTGCGACAGCAATAACAGCAGGATTATATCTCAATATTCTTGTGAGCAATCTATGCACCTTTCGCCCCTGCAAGGGCAGACCACCCAATTCATTAACACTTTGTTCGTCAATATTGACAACTCTTACTTCTTTAAAAGCAAAATACTTGTCATCATTTGAACCACATGAAATTAGAACAGTAACTATAAATAAACAGGCAAGGATTCCATTTACGAGACTAGTCATTATTAATTCTCCATATATAAACTATGCTACTTAAAATACTTCTTAAAATGATTAGGCATTCTATTATCAAATTCTAGACTTAAGAAGCACCCCAACTCCACATTATCAAATATATTCTGTAACATACACGACTAATCATAAAAAAACCACACCCCCATTACTGAGGACATGGTTTTTTCAATATATCCAAAACTGAAAATAGCTGATACTAACTTTTATAAGCAAACACACTATCACTGTCATCTTCGTGCTGCTCTTTTATCCATTTCAGCTTGTCCTGTAAAGTCACGACTTCACCCACAATAATCAATGTTGGTGGTTTGATATCTTTGCTCTTGATTGTTTCGAGTAAAGTTTCCAGTGTCGCGGTATAAACGCGCTGCTGTGGCGTGGTACCCTGCTCTACTAATGCAACGGGTGTGGTTGCAGGCAGGCCGTGCGCGACCATCTCTTTACACAAAGTCGGTGCGCCGTGCAGCCCCATATAAAAGACTACGGTTTGATTCGGGTGCGCCAGTGCTTTCCAGTTGAGGTCAACCGAACCATCTTTTAAGTGGCCGGTGACAAAGACACAGGACTGCGCGTAATCACGGTGTGTTAGTGGAATACCCGCATAAGAGGCACAGCCACTGGCGGCAGTAATACCGGGGACGATCTGAAAGGCCACGCCTTCCTGTGCCAGCAGCTCAATTTCTTCGCCACCGCGACCAAAGATAAATGGGTCACCCCCTTTCAGGCGCAGTACACGTTTGCCTTCTTTGGCCAGGCGCACCAGCAACTGGTTGATATTTTCCTGCTGCATGGTGTGCTTATCACGTTCCTTGCCGACATAAACAATCTCAGCATCGCGGCGGACCATTTCCATAATCGCCGGTGAGACCAGTCGGTCATAAACCACGACATCGGCCTGCTGCATCAGGCGCAGGGCGCGGAAAGTTAAAAGATCAGGATCACCGGGGCCTGCACCAACCAGAAAAACCTCACCGGGCAATTCAGGCTCTGCGGCTTTTTCATCGATAGTTTTATCCAGCAAGGTTCTGGCTTCATCTTCATGGCCTGAAAAAACCAGTTCAGCAATCCGGCCTTCCAGAACGCTTTCCCAGAAAACACGACGTGATTCAACATTGGGGAATGCGGCTTTGACTTTATCCCTGAAACTTTCAGCCAGTGCGCCCAGCCTGCCATAAGCAGCGGGGATCATACCTTCAAGTTTGGTGCGAATCATACGTGCCAGTACCGGTGAAGTACCACCCGTTGAAATTGCAATTTGCACTGGTGAGCGATCGATCATTGATGGCATGATAAAGCTGCACAAATCTGGATTATCGACCACATTCACCGGCAGTTTTTTCTCATTCGCCAGCGCTGACACCTGCTCATTGACTTCGCGTTGATCAGTTGCGGCGATCGCAACAACACAATCATTCATGTCTTCGTCCGAAAAAGTTTTTGCCCTGTGCTGAATTTTCCCTGCCGCTGCCAGCTCGCTCAATTCGGAACACAGTTCCGGCGAAACCACGGTCACATCGCCTTCTGCTTTTCGGAGCAGGGCTACTTTACGTGCAGCGATTGAACCACCGCCAACCACCAGACAGGGGCGTTGTTTAATTTGGAAAAAAATAGGCAGGTAATTCATTAATCGCTCCGCGCGTGATCGAATCTGGTTTAAAACTTATGTAGACTCGAGCAATTTTTTTAGTTCGCCCGACTGGTTAGCCGCAGAAAGGTCATCAAAGCCACCGACGTGATGTTCACCAATAAAAATCTGTGGCACGGTACGACGACCGGTGATTTTAACCATATGTTCAAATTGGGAAGGATCTTCATCGACCTTGATCAATTTATATTCAAGCCCCTTGTTCTGCAACAGCCGCTCTGCTGCCACACAAAAACCACAAAACTTGCTTGAATAAACCGTAATATCAGGTTGCGCCATAGTTAGTACCCGTTCAATTTTATTATTATTAAATTACAGACGCTCAATCACGGCTTTCAGTTTTGCGCGTACCTCGGTGGCGATGCCACCCAGTGTTTCATTTTCAATCGCCATCATAGAGGCCATGGGATCAACCGCTGCGACTTCAACTTTACCGCCAGCTGTTTCCTGAACGATGACATTGCAGGGTAGCATGGTGCCTATTTTGTCTTCCGCCGTGAGTGCTTTGTGTGCATAACCGGGGTTACAGGCGCCTAAAATCGTGTAACGCTGAAAATCAACGTCCAGCTTTTTCTTCAATGTGCCACTGACATCAATCGTCGTCAGCACACCAAAACCTTCATCACCGAGCAAACCGGTCACGCGCTCAATCGCGTTTTCAAAGGAATCATCAACAATTTTTGAGAAATAATAAGACATTAGTTAGCACCCCGCGTTTATCTGGAGGCGCATTATAACCTTTCGCTAATAAAGAAGAAATCTGCTTTTATATGCTTATGCCTGAAATCAGGCATCCAGTGGTGGTGGCGATACTCGCATAACCTCATCAATGGTAGTAATACCCTGAGCAACCTTATTTGCACCACTCAGTCGCATAGGCATAAGACCATCTTTAACCACCTGTTGCCTGAGCGCGTTAACATCACAGTTCTCGGTAATCAATTTTCTGGCGGCTTTGGTAAAAGTGAACATCTCATAAATACCCATACGCCCCTGATAACCGGTATTGCGACATTCCAGACAGCCGACAGGTTTTTGCGCCGTTTCAGGCTTTCTGGATTTCCAGGGTTTGACCAGCGCCTGCCAGGCATCATCCTCAATCTCAATCGGCTGCTTGCAATGCGGGCACAGAGTTCGCACCAGTCGCTGCGCCATGACACCAATGACTGATGACTGGATCAGATAGGGTGGCACGCCTATATCCATCAGACGGGTAATGGCTGATGGCGCATCATTCGTGTGCAGCGTAGATAATACCAGATGCCCGGTGAGCGCCGCCTGAATCGCCATTTCAGCCGTTTCCATATCACGAATCTCGCCAATCATGATGATATCCGGGTCCTGACGCAACAGGGTTTTGACACCACTGGAAAAATCCAGGTCAATATTCTTCTGCACCTGCATCTGGTTAAATGCCGGCTCAACCAGCTCAATCGGGTCTTCGATGGTGCAGACGTTTACATCCGGCTTTGCCAGTTGTTTCAGTGATGAATACAGCGTCGTGGTTTTACCGGAACCAGTCGGGCCGGTGACCAGTATGATGCCATTGGGTTGATGAATCATGGATTGCCACATTTCATCATCTTTGGCGCTAAAACCCAGCTCCTGGAAATTTCGCACCAGTACTTCCGGGTCAAAAATACGCATTACCAGCTTCTCACCAAAAGCGGTGGGCATGGTCGATAAACGCAGTTCGATTTCCTGACCATCCGGGCTGCGCGTTTTCATGCGTCCATCCTGGGGACGGCGTTTTTCAGCCACATCCATACGCCCCAGGATTTTAATACGGCTGGACACCGCTGCCATCACCGGCGTTGGAATCTGGTAGACCTCGTGCATCATGCCATCAATACGGAAACGCACATTACTCATTTCACGGCGTGGTTCCAGGTGAATATCACTGGCACGCTGATCAAAGGCGTATTGCAGCAACCAGTCCACAATATTGACCACGTGCTGGTCATTGGCATCCAGTTTTCCAGAACGGCCCAGTTCCATGAGTGATTCCAGGTTATGTAAATCACCCAGTCCACGCTGACCATCCTTCTGCGCACCAAATACCGATTTTGAAACGGTATAAAACTCGATCAAATAGCGGCTTATTTCTTCAGGGCTGGCGATTACCTGTTTGAATTCTTTATTGTGCAGACGACTAAGCTCGACTTCCCAGTCACGATCAAAAGGCTGAGCGGTGGCAACCGTGACCGAATGGGCTTCAACATTTACCGCCAGCACATTAAAGCGTTGTGCGTAGGCAAAAGACATCACATCGGTTACCTGCGCCACATCAATTTTAAGCGGATCAATCCTCAAATAAGGCAAGCCCACACGCTGCGCAAACCACTCAGTCAATGCATCAAGTGTCAGCGGGCGCGCTGTTTTTTCATCCATCCAGTGGCGTTCTGCAATAATTTCCAGCGGGTGCTTATCCAGAAAAGCCTTGCCCCCGGCCAGCATACGAACCATATGCGCATTGTCTGCCGTGACCATGCCATCTTCTTCCAGCCAGGTCAGGATTTCATGCACATCCAGCTTGCGGTTTTTCTTATTTTCTACAACAGCATTCATATTCATTCACTCAACAATATTTACAACGACGCGGTCGGCCTTACTTCGAATGTATCAAAAAGCTCTTTCGAAGTTTCCGCTATTACCTCTATATTAGACACTTTTGCGTATTGTGGGCCTATTTGCAGCCACTTTTCCAGCTCATCAAGCACCGCCTCATCGCCACAGGCCAGCAACTCGACTCGGCCATCCTGTAAATTACGCACCCAGCCACACAAGCCCAGCACGCTGGCCTGATGTTGTGCACTGGCACGATAAAATACACCCTGTACACGTCCGGAAATTAAATAGCGATAACAGGCCATCAATACAATTCTCAACCATAAAAAAAGGCCCGCAAGCGAGCCTTTTTTACAGTCATATCCAGCATTAAATTACTGAGCGAGATAATCCAGATCAGCCTGCTCAACATCACCTACTGACCAGGCACCACGTGTTTTTGCATGGTTAATCGCCGCATCGATATCTGAAGCCGATGCATTCTGGTCAATATCAAAAACCTGGCCGGGGTAAATCAGGTCAGCATCTTTGATTTTGTCGCGGTTAGTCTTATAAATTAAAGGCCACTGGAAGGAATTGCCATAAACATTTTCCTTGCCAGAAATATCCCACAGGTTATCACCACGAACCACAGAATAACTGGTGACACCGACGCCCATGCCCGCATGCTCGCTGTGTGACATATCCGACTCGGCAGTGCTCAATGCCGCACTGTCTGCATCGCTCATAGAGTCCGCGAATTTTTTATCTTCCGCTTTCTTCTGGGCAATCGCATTTTCAGCCTGTAATCTGGCTTCATTAGCCAGTGTTCTGGCTTCATCCTCATTACCCGCTGCCAGTGCAGCCTCAGCCGACTTGATAATCTTTGCCGTATCACGCCACTCATAACCAAGTGACTTCGCCTCAGCGTTCGCGGCCTTAGCAGCAGCAATTGCTTCTGCGGCAGTTTGCTCAGGCTCAGTGGTTGTGGCACAACCTGTCACCAAACCGAGGCCCAAAAATGCAATTAAAAGCAGTTGTGCTGCTGTTTGAATACCTGTTATTTTCATCATAATCTAATATCCTCGAAACAAAAAAGTAACCGTTATAACTTTTTACTCTGTTTATTGTTCAACTGACAAGGGTACACCTTATCAGATAACCCTGTAAACTTTGTTATACGGTAAAAATTAACGAGCCAGATAATCCAAATCTGATTGTTCGACATCACCGATTGACCATGCGCCACGTGTTTTTGCATGATTAATCGCCGCATCAATATCTGAAGCAGAGGCGTTTTGATCAATATCCAAAACCTGACCAGGATAAATCAGATCTGCATCTTTGATTTTGTCACGGTTAGTTTTATAGATTAAAGGCCACTGAAAGGAATTGCCATAAACATTTTCCTTGCCAGAAATATCCCACAGGTTATCACCACGAACCACAGAATAACTGGTGACACCAGCACTCATAGCTGCATGCTCACTGTGTGACATATCTGATTCAGCATTAGCTAATGCTGCTTTATCTGCATCTGCCATAGCTGGAGATTCTTCTTGAACCGCAGCATCTTCTTGAACTGCAGCATCTTCTTGAGCTGTAGCTTCTGCATCACCGGTTGATGCACAACCCGTTATCAAACCAAACCCAAAAAATGCAATAGCAAATAATTTTGCCATCGTTTGTAAAGTCGTTGTTTGCATAATATAAAATCTCCAATTATAAAATCTGGCATAAAATGGTAGTCATTATTATTTTTTATCGCACTTGTAGCCGATTATAGCTTCAATAATTCAAGAATGTAACCGCAGCTCTGTAAACATTGATCAATTATCATTTATAGCTTTTGTCTGCTCATTTCTTCCAGTAAGCTTCCACGACATTATGAGGAATAAACAATGAGCTCAACACGCATCTACCTGAACCCGAATTGCTCAAAATGCCGATCAAGCATGCAACTACTTGATGACAAAGGCATTAATCCTGATGTCACTGAATATTTAAACAAGCCACCCAGCGTTGAAGAACTCAATGAAATCCTGGATTTGCTGTCAATGGAACCCCGTGAGCTGATGCGCCAGCACGAAGCCCCTTATAAAGCGCTAAATCTGGCCGATGAAAGCCTGAGCCGTGACGCACTGATTCAGGCCATGGTCGATAACCCCATCCTGATCGAACGCCCGATTGTGATTCATAATGGCAGGGCCGTCATTGGCCGTCCACCCGAAAAAATTCTGGATATCCTGTAACCATGTCTGAAATTCTGGTTTTATACTACAGCCCCAGCGGCACCACCACTGAAATGGCCAATATCATCGCCCGAGGCATCGAGGAAGTAGAAGGCATGCAGGCGCGAATTCGTACCGTGCCCGCTGTCTCGGCCAACACCGAGCAAAGTGAAAGCCGCATTCCCGAAGACGGCCCGCTATACGCCACGCTTCAGGATCTTGAAGAATGTGAGGGTCTGGCCCTGGGTTGCCCAACCCACTTCGGCAACATGCCCGCGGCGATGAAATATTTCATCGACAGCACCAGCCCACTGTGGATGTCGGGCAAACTGGTGGACAAACCCGCCGCCGTTTTTTCCGCCAGCATGAGCCTGCACGGTGGCCAGGAAAGCACCCTGCTCACCATGATACTACCCCTGTTGCACCACGGCATGCTGATTACCGGCCTGCCCTACACCGAAACCGAATTACTCAGCACAAAAACCGGCGGCACCCCCTATGGTGCCACCCGCGTCACCAGTGATAATAATCCCAACGAGCTGAGCACCGAAGAACGCGCTCTCTGCCTCGCGCTGGGTCGAAGGCTAGCCAATACTGCAAAAAAACTGAACAATTAACATGCCCACATCACCTCTCACACTTTCCCGCTGGCTGACCCTGTCCGGTTATTTTGGGCTCATGATTGGGCTCTACGCCTGGCATTTATTAATCAACCTGACCGAAGCCCATTTAATCTCGATTATTATCCTGACCCAGCTTGGCCCGCTGATGTTGCCCCTGCGCGGCCTGCTCAATGGCAAAACCTATACTCACGCTTGGTCAATCTATCTGGCCATTTTCTATTTCGTTCTGGGAATCTGGTACGCAGGTGCCAACGAAACACTGATGTTCGGCCTATACGTAACCGCATTCAGCCTGCTGTTTTTTACTGGTTGTGTGCTGTATACACGGCTCAGTTCGAGAAGCCAGAAAGAAAATTCGGCAGATTAAACGTCATCCAGCACCGACTTAACAAACGGCACCGTTAACCGTCGTTGCATCGCCATCGCTGCAGCATCCAGCACTTCCAGGCGTTCGAACAGGCCGAACAGGTCTCGTGGATAATGCCGGATCAGATATTCTGCAACCTGATCTGGCAGCTCCAGCCCCCGTTGCCCGGCACGAATACGCAGGGCCTCGCGTTTCCCATCATCGTCCAAAGCCTGCAACTGAAACACCGGCCCCCAGGCCAGGCGCGAGCGCAGATCCGGTAGTTTTACGTCCAGCGCCTCGGGTGACATGGTAGCGGTCAACAACAGGCTGTTGCCCATTTCGCGCATGCGGTTGATTAGATCGAACAGCGCTTCTTCCCATTCAGCTAATTGTGCCATCAGGTTTATATTGTCCAGACAGACCAGATTTAACTGCTCCAGCCCCTCCAGCACCTGAACCGGCTGGCTGATGATTTCTTCTACGGGCAAATAACACACCGTTCGCTGATGACTGGCTGCCAGATGGCAGGCGGCCTGCAACAGATGGCTTTTGCCTTCGCTGTGCTGTGACCAGATATAAACCTGTTTTTCGCCTTCACCCAGGGCACATTGCTGCACAATCCCTACAGCCACTTCATTACTGCCAGCAACCAGTGTATCGAAACTATAAACATCCCGAACACCAAAATGCAGCGGCAACTGTCTAAACAATTTACTGGCCTTGCTGGACGATGACATGATTAGCGCAATACGAAACGGTAGGAGGCCAGTTTTGGGGGTTGGGGCAATGGCACGTCACTAGTTGCAACATCTGCCATCACATTTTCATGCGCATCTATTGCAACCAGTTTCTCCTTCTTATCTTCTTCAGTAACCAAAGCCAGAACCGAGCCCGACTGAATCAAAGTCAGTAAATCCTCGGCTTTGGTGCGCAGGGTCAGGTCAAAAAACACGCGCTCTGGCTCCAGCTGTGAAAGCTGTACCGAACGCACCGCCGATAAACTCGACAGGTATTTTTCAATATGGCGGAAGTCCTGTACGCTTGCCACCTGGGCCACTTCCACCGTTAATACATTTTGCTGTGAGACATCAAACGCTTCCAGTACCGCAAATTTTTTCCCCATGGCATCAACAAGCAAATCTATAGCTCGCGCAATCAGAACCGCATAATCACCACCGCTCAGGCTCCACTTATGCACATCGCCATCCATCAACAATGTCCAGTCACCTCGCCAGAGGCGGCCATTCCAGCTCATATTAGCCGCGATAACAGGGCCAGTTGAATATCGTTTTGAAGCCTGTTTGATCGGCTCGGGAAAACCCGCCCAGATATCAGCAAAACGAACATTCTGTTGATCAAGCGTATCATTTTTTGGCCAGACCACCGGAATCGCACGACGAGCCAGTGCCTCATCTGTTTTTGATTTAATCAGGGAAACATCACTGTCTTTTAGAATATATCTTTGGCCACCATCACGAACCGCCAGCCATATGACCAGCTGACTTCGATGCTTTGCCCAGACAGGCACAGCCTGCTTACGCAAATAATCCAGCACTTTGGTCTCGTTATAACGCACCCAAAGCCACTTCGAAGGCTCACCACCTTCTTTCTCCGCTGCCTGCACCGAATACCTGAATTGCTTTACGTAACTACTTGCCGCCGGGGCTTTAACTTTTTCCAGAACTTTGCTGTCACCAGACACCCTGATCAGCACCTCGATCAAACCATCATCCAGCGCCGCCTGACGAATAGCCTTAGTTTCATCCAGAACGGGCATCTCAACCTCAAACAGATCTTCGATCACCACGGCAGAAGCTGTCAACGGCACGAGTAAGCCCACCCAGAAAACCAGGATAAGTGTTTTTAGCCCTGTGATCGGCATAAAGCCGAAATGATTACTTGTTTTTTGATGCGCCATATACAGATTAACTAGAGGATTATTTCGATAGATTATACAATCACACAGCCCGGAGCGTGTACAATATCACACCTTTAAAATATCACTCAGTACTGGCTTTAAATAATGTCGGATAACACTCAAAATAAGAACCCTTCTCTCAGTTACCGCGATGCGGGTGTCGATATCGATGCAGGCAATCAACTGGTTGATAAAATTCGTGGCAGTGTAGCCAGCACTAAACGCCCCGGTGTCATGGGCAGCATTGGCGGTTTTGGCGGCCTGTTTGAAATTCCTGCTGGTTACAAACAGCCGGTACTGGTTTCCGGTACCGATGGCGTTGGCACCAAACTGAAGCTGGCCATCGAACTCGGCAAGCACGACACCATCGGCATCGACCTGGTCGCAATGTGCGTCAACGATATTCTGGTACTGGGCGCCGAACCACTGTTCTTCCTCGACTACTACGCCACCGGCAAGCTGGACACCGAAATCGCCGCCGATGTGGTCGAAGGCATCGCCGAAGGCTGTCGCCAGTCGGGCGCGGCCCTGATTGGTGGTGAAACCGCCGAGATGCCCGGCATGTACAGCGAAGGTGATTACGACCTGGCCGGGTTCTGCGTTGGTGTCGCCGAAAAAGAAAACATTATCGATGGTTCAAAAGTTAAAGCCGGCGATGCCATTATTGCGCTGGCCTCCAGTGGCCCACATTCAAATGGCTACTCGCTGGTGCGCAAGGTCATTGAAGTCAGCAATACCTCACTGGACCAGGCCTGCGGTGAAACATCACTGGGTGAGGCGCTGCTGGCACCCACTCGTATTTACGCCTCATCGATTCTTGAAGTATTAAAAACCATCCCCCTGCACGCACTGGCACACATTACCGGTGGTGGCCTGCTGGAAAACATTCCACGTGTTCTGCCTGAAAACACGCAGGCTGTCCTCGATAAACAAAGCTGCCAGCTGCCGCCCGTGTTTGAATGGCTACAGGAAAATGGCAATATCGAAATGAACGAGATGTACCGGACATTCAACTGCGGTATTGGTATGGCTGTGATTGTTGCCGAAGAAGATGCAGGCAACACCATCAAGGCCTTCAATGATGCCGGTGAAAAGGCATGGCGTTTGGGCGAGATTGCTCAATCTTCAGGCGACGCCGACGTAATTTTTAAGTAATCGACTTTAGCGTGAGTATGCCATCCATTGTCATACTGATTTCTGGCTCGGGTAGTAATCTCCAGGCGATTATTGATGCAGTTGCCGAAAAAAAGATCGCTGCAAAAATCAGTGCCGTCATTAGTAATCGCCCCGACGCTTTAGGTTTACAAAGGGCACAATCGGCCGGCATCAATACCATCATTATTGACCATACCGAATTTACTGAACGCCAGCAGTTTGATCAGGCACTGGCTGAACAGGTCGCCAGACTCAACCCCGATCTGATTGTGCTCGCCGGGTTTATGAGAATATTGCCGGAAGCCTTTATCGAGCAATACCAGGATCGCATACTCAATATTCACCCTTCACTGTTGCCCGAGTTCAAGGGCATGCACACCCATCGCCGGGCTTTAGAGGCGGGAAACAGGAAACACGGTGCCAGTGTCCATTTTGTCAGCAACGAACTTGATAGCGGCCCTGTTGTCATACAGGCTACAGTACCCGTACTTGATAACGATGATGAAAAAATGCTGGCTGAGCGCGTATTAATACAGGAACATATTATTTATCCCCTCGCCATACAATGGTTCACCAGCGGCAGACTAAGACTGATAGATAATCAGGTATATTTTGATAACAAACCTGTAAAGGAAATAGCAACATGGAAAAACGACACGCTTTCCTTACCCCAGTAAAAAACCTGTTGTATGCCCTGATTCTGCTGCCGGCATTAGGCCATGCACTACCACCCGAATACAATGCCAGTTATGACGTTAAAAAATTCGGTATGGTGATTGCCAAAAGTGATTATTCACTCAAGCACGAAAACGATGGTATTCGCGTAACCCAGCATACCGAAACAAAAGGGCTGGCAGCACTGCTGCGAAATGATGTACTGGACGAGAGCAGTTTTATCTCCAGCCAGCATGGTCAGTTACTGATGACCGAGTTCAGCTACCAGCATCAATCAGCCGACAAAAAAAACCGGAACATTCAGCTAAAAATTGACTGGATTGAGTCTGGGAAAAAATTACAGGGAAAAGTCAGCGGCTCCGCACACGGGGAAAAACTGGAACTCAAGGTAGACAGCCCCGTATGGGATACCAGCAGTTTTCAGATACCCCTGATGCTCAATACAAAAGAGAAAACGACGCCACAACAATACACTATGATGATCAAAGGCAAGTTTAAAAATTACTCTTTTATCACCCATGGCATCGAAGAAATTGAAGTCAATGGCAACACCATTCAGGCCATCAAAACCGAACGTGATGGCGGCACAAAGAAAAACCCTGTTTACTTATGGCTGGCTCCCAGCTTAAATAACCTGCCCGTTAAAATTGAAAAATGGAAAAAAGGTAAACTACAACTCACGCTATCGCTTAATCATGCACAATTCCCTGCTGATAACAGCATGGAATTTAAAGCAGCGCCAGATGAACCCGAGGAGCCTGATGAGCTATGACTACCGAACAGGAATTTGAAGATGATTTACCGAGCAAGTCACAGGAAAAACGTGACTGCGATGCCCTGAAAAAACTGGGCGAAGAATTAATCACACTCAAACAGGAAGAACTCGATAGTATGGACCTACCCGAGGAGCTGGTTGATGCTGTCAACACGGCACGAAAAATAAAATCCAGAATCGGGCTTAAGCGACAGCGCCAGTACATCGGCAAAATCATGCGCCAGGTTGATAGTGATGCTATCAAAAAGCAGTATGAACAGATCAAACACCGGCACGACACCAACACGACGCAATTCAGGAAAATAGAACGATGGCGCGACCAGCTGCTGGCTGACAACAAGGCTGTCCTCACTGAAATCATCGACGCCCATCCGGATATAGATCGCCAACACATTAACCAGCTTGTGCGCCAGGCGAAACGCGAACAGCAACAGGAAAAGCCCCCCACTTCAGCTCGAAAACTGTTCAGGTATTTACGAGAACTACAGGAATAAAACCCTGTTTTTGAAGATCAGGCGTAATTAATTTTACAATTTAAACGTCGATGATCGAGCGCAGGGAACAACTTGCGGGTCTTCTGCAGCTTTTCGATATTAATCTCTGACACCACCACCCCAGTTCCATGCGGTAGACGATTGAGCACTGTCCCCCAGGGATCAACAATCATGCTATCACCGTGAGTTTCACGGCCATTAACATGATATCCCCCCTGTGCAGCCGCCACCATGTACGACAAATTCTCAATTGCACGCGCACGAATCAGGGTTTCCCAGTGCGCCTTACCCGTCTGACTGGTAAATGCCGAAGGCAGCACACAGATATCAACACCGACATCAGCCATCGCCCTGAACATTTCAGGAAAACGCAGATCGTAGCAAATTGCCAGACCCAGACGACCAAAGGGTGTTTCAACAACAACGACATCATCACCCGAAGTCGTGGTTTCAGATTCGGTGTAACTTTCATTGATTCCTTCCAGGGTCACATCGAATAAATGAATCTTGTCATAACGCGCGGCTACTTCACCTGAATCATTGAATAACAGGCAACTTGCATAAACCTTGTTGGCCTCATCAGATTGAATCGGCACGGTACCACCCACCAGCCATATGCCGTGTGTCGAAGCCTGTGAGCGTAAAAAATTCTGGATCAAACCCTGGCCATATTTTTCGGCCACACCAACCTTATCCATTTCGGTCATACCCATGATGGCAAAATTCTCAGGCAAAACAACAAGTTCAGCACCCTGCTGAACAGCTATTTTGATAAATTTCTCGGCTTCATCCAGATTTGCCTGCACATTTGGACCTGATGCCATTTGAATGGCTGCAACTTTACTCACCGCTACATATCTCCGAGTTTAACTATTTTGATAATAATAACATCTGCATCACCACTACCGGGCACCGCGAACAAATATTGTGAAGGAATGGCCAGCGAAATCAACCAGTCTTTCAGTTCCTCAACCCATAACTCCCCTGCTTCACCGCCGGGATATCTTAATTCAATAGTCTGCCCCTGTCGTGATGACCATACATCAACCATTTGCCTCATTTTGGGCATTTTCAATAATTGCTCACCCTGCTTGACCAGATCCCATTGCTCTTCAGTTAATTTCCATTGCTGATCATTTAATTCAGGCGTTTCCGCACTCGTCATTGGCGCAATCAAAAAAGATAAAATAAAAACAACTATAATTTTGAACTCACTCATTCCTCATCCTCAGGCTCCACTTCAGCATCTACACTACGTTTCTCAACTTGTTCAATCTGCGGATCATCCCACGCACCAGTTATTTCATACTCATCATAAGTACTCTCTTCAAGCCCAAATAGCTTATTAATTAACACCAGTCCGGCACCTAAAACCGGGCCACCTGCCAAGGTGCCGCCAGTAAAGGTCGCCGCAGATGTTCTAGGCTTGACTCGCATACGCAGATCATAGTCCCGGTCTACCATACCAACATTGCCTGTCATCTTCATATTGGCTGCCGCCGCATTGACCTCAATATTTTCAGTCATAGCATGGCCATCACGGAATTCAAAATCCCCTTCGACCAGGTCAAAAGCAAAACCCTCGCCAGCCACATCCTTAAAATCCAGCGTTAATCGATCAAACAGTTTAAACACATTGAGCAAACCAACAATCCTGCCACCAGCACCGGGATCCATCGCTTTAATTTCACCTTCTTTCATTGTGAAATGCGAATTACCCTGCACTGTTTGCCATGAAAAACGGTAAGGCTCATCGAACCAGCGCCAGTTGACTTTAGCCGTATACTCGCAATGTTTCACATTTTTAGTAAGATTTAACACGGCCAGTGTGCGCCCCAGGTCATCACTCTTTACATTAAAATTAAAATTAGATTCATGCGCATTCTGCCATGAACTCAGCCAGCTACCGTGACCATCAATCTGTAATGATGGCCCCTGCAGACTCACTAAATCAATCAGCATGCCATGAGAGTGCCAGCTTGTTTCCAGTTTTGCATCACTAAACTTCCAGTCATTCCACAGCAAAGTTTTAGTTTTAAAATTTAGTGATGGGAAGAAAGTTGATTTCAATGACATGGAATCACCACCCTTTCCGGCATCAGGCTTAAATAAAGCCAGTAAATCAATATATTCAAGGTCAAGTGATGCCGTTGAATTCTTATTCAGATCCTCTGCAAACTCACCACTGCCACGAATCAGGCTCGAATCCACCACAAAATCCCAGATATTTTCATCATTTCGGGTTGCAAATACCGAGAAATTTTTATCCGACTTTGCATCAATTTGCAGGCCATTATATAAGGCCTGAATTTCCAGTTTAACCGGCAGCGATTCATTCACTTTCTTACTCACCGCTTTTGACAGGTTAATGGCCGTGCCTTCAAGTTCTGACTCCATTTCAACACGGACAGAATAATCTTCTGTTTCTTTAGGCAAATGCACATCTACATCCCAGTCTGAAGCACCCGACACCCATCCTTCAGGAATCCATTCAAACTTTTTCAACAAACCATCAGCAGGCAAGCGGCCTTTTATATTGAAGACCATCTCTGAGCGGGGAATATCTTCTTCGGCAAAAAGGTTACCCATGTTGATCATATTGGCACTAAATCTATCGACTTCGGAAACATCAATGCTCGACACCCCAATAATCAGTGGTTCACCATCAAAAACAGCCTTGATACCTTTAGCACTCAACCGCTCATTTTCAAAATACAGGCGACCCGATACATCATTCAGGACATAATCCATTAACGGCAAATACAGTTCAGTTTCCTTAAATTGCAAAACCCCTCTCGCCTGCACTGTATCGCCGCTATCCAGCGGTATTTCCAGTTCCAGATCAAGCCCGGTATCACCACTGGCCTGAAATTGTTTCATAGCCGTACCTAAAATACTCTTTAGGCCACTATCCCATACATAGTGCTGAAGATCTTCTGCCGGAGCTTCAACATGGCCGTTAATAAACAGACGGGGTGCATTAAGGTCTGGAATATGTACCTCCGCTTCTGTCATCTCTCCCCGGTAAGTTTGGCCACTTGCCTGATTAATAAACATTGATGAATTATGAAAACGAATGTGACTACTTAAGTCATTCAGGCTGGGCCAGCCTTCAAGAAATTTCAGGGTTAAATAACTCATATCAAAAACAACTTCCATGACGCCATCATGGTCCGCATAGGGAAAGCCAGCTAGGTCACCATGCATAATAAAGCTACCCGATTCAACGTAACCATCGGTAACCGCCATATCCAGCCAGTTGAGCAATTCTTTTGACATCATGGGCAGGGGATAATATTTTCCTATGGCTGCACCATGGGCATTTTTAAAATCAGATTGAATATCCGCAAACATTGTGCCCTGGTCATCAGCAAGCAATTTTATACGTGTATTGATTTCTATGTCTGAATTCAGCAAATAAAAATCCTGCATTTCAATATGCCAGCCACCCTCTGCTCGTGAGGCAAAAATGACACCTTCGATTAAATCGGCATCCAGTGGCTGACGAAACAGGGAACCAAAATCCATTCCTACCATTTCTGATAACAACTCAATTCTAGCCTGACCTTTTACATAGCTCAGCTCCCCATCAACACCACTAAATGCAATTTCAGTATCTGGTATAGAAAAATCAAAGTTTTCAAATACCGTTGAGACCCCTATATTATCAATACCGTCAACGGGGAGGAATAAAGTTGAATTATAAAAATCGCCTGCCAGTTTGTTAAGCTGATATAGTTTTGTCTTCTCTAATTGCTCAACATCTAGAAACATAGTGGCAATATCAATCAGATCCTGTGATCGAAAATAAGTCGCCGCAATTGACAGGCCTGACTCACCCTGAACAGCAGAAATATTGGTCAGCTCGGGCCAGGCAGTTTTTTCCTTGACCAAATACAGGTCAATTCCATTAAAACTCCAGCCACTACTGGTTTTTAGCCATTCATACTTTCCCGATATATTATCAAGAGTAAATCCACCACGATCCTTGTGAACCACTTCCATTTTTTTAACTGATGCATCCAGCACGATCTGTGACAGCACATTGGCCTTACTGGACAACCACAACTCGCCATCAAAAACACCCTTCACCGATTGCAGGTTGTCAATAGCCAGCATGGCCGACCACTGCCCCAGGTCAATTGATCTTGCCTGCATATATACTTCCAGATCAGCTTCTGACAGCCGGGTAATATCACCATCGGTTTTAACAATCAATCGAACCGAATTACCGTATTTTTCAGGTAATTGAAGATTTACTTCCAGAGCATGATCATCTAAAAATTCTTCGATAAAAATATTGGCATCGGTAAAATCAATCGAGCCGTCACTCAGGCTATAGTCCTGCCAGTGAATATCACTATCCAGCAAAGAGAAACTGGTGTTTTTGATTGCTGTGATGAGCTCTTTGGAAGAATCACTACTGGAGGATGTTGCAACATCACCACCAAACTCAATACCCTGAATTCGCCATCGATTACTCGCATGGCGCTCGATATAAAGGTCAGCACCAACCAGAATGACATCACCTACAACAGGCGACAGCTGTAGAATAGAATCGACAAAAGCCAGGGCAAAAAACGCCTCATCCAGCTGTAATATTTCATGTTTCTGGTCTTTATCATAAATAACAACATCAACCAGTTTGAGACGGGGCACCAGCCAGTACATGTCCGCATCCATGCTGGCAATCGAAACAGGCAACCCGACCTGCTTGCTTAACAGCTGTTCAACATCATTGACGTAACCCGTTGCATGAGGCAGCACGGCACGTAGTACACTAAACATTACCGCCAGAACAATCAGCGTTACAGCAATCGTGTAAATCAGGTAACGACGAATTTTGTCAAACCAGTTCATTTACTGTTTCTCAGAATTATAATGCCGTAGACATTATACGATCACAACATCATATTGCTCTTGGGTATACAGCGCTTCTGCCTGAAAACGAATCGGCGTATTAATAAAGTCTTCGAGCTCAGCCAAACTGGCAGACTCCTCATCAACAAGCAGATCCACAACCTCCTGCGCAGCCAGAACCAGTAATTCCTTAGCGTCAAACTGGCGTGCCTCGCGCAGAATTTCTCTAAAGATTTCATAACAGACGGTCTCAGCCGTTTTTATCGAACCACGGCCTTCACAGGTGGGACAAACACCGCACAACACATGCTCCAGACTTTCACGCGTGCGTTTGCGCGTCATTTCCACCAGCCCCAGGCCTGACACTTCACAGACATGAGTGCGTGCATGATCCTTATCCAGGGCTTTTTCCAGCGCCCTGATCACCTGGCGTTTGTGATCTTCCAGGCTCATGTCAATAAAATCAAGAATGATGATGCCACCAAGATTACGCAAACGTAGCTGGCGGGCTATCGCCTGTGCCGCTTCCAGATTGGTTTTAAAAATCGTTTCTTCCAGATTACGACTGCCAACGTAAGCACCGGTATTAACATCGACGGTGGTCATCGCCTCAGTCTGGTCGATAATCAGATAGCCACCCGACTTCAGGTGTACTTTCCGATCAAGCCCCTTGTGGATTTCATCTTCAACACCGTGTAAATCAAAAATTGGGCGCTCACCGGGATAGTGTTCGATTTTATCTTCAATCTCAGGTACATAAGTAGCAGCAAATTCCAGCATGGCGCAATACGTCTCTCGTGAATCCACTCGAATCTTTTCGAGATCATCATCCACCATATCGCGCAGTGTTCGCAAATACAGCGGCAGGTCTTTGTGCACGACATTACCCGCTTCCACATCGGCCGTCGAATTAATATGCCGCCACTGTCGGTTCAGATAATTAATATCCCTGTCGATCGATTCTGCTGTGGCCACTTCAGCCGCGGTACGTAAAATATAACCCGCGCCTTTTTTCAGTCCTTCCTGCGACAGCAGCATGTTCTTGAGACGCTCACGTTCTTCCTCTGCCTCAATACGTGACGACACACCAATATTTTCTGAATTGGGCATAAACACCAGATAGCGGGAAGGGATGGTAATATTGGTGGTCAGGCGCGCACCCTTGGTACCAAGAGGATCCTTAATCACCTGAACCAGCAAATCCTGACCTTCTCTCAATAATTGCCCAATCTGTGGAGCTGGTTCTGATTCACCATTTCCATTCTGCTTGCTGTAACCGGCCATATCCGAAACATGAAGAAAGGCGGCACGCTCCAGACCCACTTCAACAAACGCAGCTTCCATACCGGGCAATACTCGAACCACACGCCCTTTGTAGACATTACCCACCAGGCCACGACTGCGACTACGCTCAATGTAAAGCTCGTGCAACATGCCATTCTCAAGAATCGCAACCCGCGTTTCCTGTGGTGTGATATTGATTAAAATTTCTTTACAAATCGACATTGTTGTTCTTCTAATTAAAATTCTGTTATTTATCTCAGCATTAATTAACCGAGAGTTTTGACATGTGCTTTGGTCAATAATTCAGCTGTTTCATACAGCGGCAAACCCATCACACCCGAGTAACTTCCATTCAAATTTTTTACAAACTGGGCAGCCATACCCTGAATGCCATAAGCCCCTGCCTTGTCCAGCGGCTCGCCGGTGGCCACATAAGCTTCAATCATTTCATCCGGGAGTTTTGCAAACTCAACCTGACTACTGTTCAGCGCTGAATATTCTGCTTCAAGCGTCTTTAGCGCAACCGCGGTATGCACGTTATGAACCCTACCCGAGAGTTTAGCCAACATTAGTCGTGCCTGCTCATTATCGGCCGGTTTGCCAAACACTTCACCATCCAGCTCAACGATGGTATCTGAACCCAGAACGGGTAGCTCTAACCCCTGCTCAGACATCAGTTTAAAACCAGCTCTTGCCTTTTCCAGAGCAAGCCGCTGGACAAAATCCAGGGGTAATTCGGCTTCCAGCAAGACCTCTTCAACCGGCACCGGCTGAACCCGAGCACGAACCCCAATTTGCTCGAGTAACTGCAGGCGTCTCGGTGAGGCTGAGGCCAGAACAATTTCATTATAAAAAGTATGAGACATTAAAAAACAGATAACCCAATAGAGCTAGTCATTGTAAATTAAACAGCTTATAAC
This sequence comes from Gammaproteobacteria bacterium, assembly GCA_026196545.1. GTDB lineage: Bacteria > Pseudomonadota > Gammaproteobacteria > SZUA-229 > SZUA-229 > LH-M37. The sequence goes on along the minus strand of JAPHSZ010000189.1, from coordinate 4,025 downwards.
AGCCATTAACCTACAGGCTTTGTATTTATGAGTTAACAGGCACGCCTTCATGTTCAAGCAACCACATTTTGATTTTCATTGGCATGCCAGCTCGGCTCCCGGCAAAGCCACCCATGCCCGATTTTGCAACCACACGATGACAGGGAATTACCAGAGGGATAGGGTTAGCGCGACAGGCATTGCCCACAGCACGCGCTGAGGTTTTCAATTGCTGCGCCAGTTCACCATAGGTTAATATCTGGCCAGCCGGTATCTTCTGCAAGGCCCGCCAGACTTTTTTCTGGAAGGCTGTACCTGTTATTTTTAATTTGATATCAAACTTGAGATCAGGCAATTGATTTGAGCAATAATCACGCACCTGCTGACATGCATATTTGGCCTGCCCTGATTCAGGAGATGACAGCTTTTTCCGGGAAAACAAATCGACCGCTACTAAAATATCCGAGTCAAACATCAGCGCCATTTTTGTAAAGGGCGTTCTGACGACAACACACTCAGTGCTCATCTGATGTGTTTTTTTCTGCATTGCGTAATAAACGAATTTGCTGGAGTTCCTGCCTAATCGCAGATTTTCTGGAAGCCGAGCTGGTGACTTGCAATAATCGCGTATAAATGACCTGGGCATCATCGAACAGGCCGGCCTTAACCAGCACACCCGCTGCTTTATAACGTGCCGATTGCGCCCATAAATCAGCCTGTACCTGATCAGCCAGTTGCGCCGATTTTAAATACGACCAGGCGGCACGGTCATACTGCTCAAGCCCGGCATAGGATTCCGCTTTCCAGAAAAAAAGTTCACGCTGAATACTATCATCCATCCATTCCGGCTTTAATGAATCCAGCAGGGTAAGCACCTGCTGGTGGCGTTGCACGGCCTGCAAATCAAATATCACCTGTAAAAAATGATCGAGTTGTTTTTCCGTAATAGCTTCAGTCGTACTTATGGTATTTGCAAGCACGGCTTCACCATTTTCATAAGCACCTTCCAATATCAATACTCTGGCTTTGCGCATGGCCCAGAAAAACTGGTCCTGATCCTTTGGTGGCTGCTGCAAGCTTTGCATCAAACGCACCGCCAGTTTCATATCACTTTTTGACAGGGCATAATCCACCAGCGAATAACGCACTTCTGATGGCAGACTTTCCAGTGATGAAATTTTTGTGCCGTGCAAATACAGCTGGTTAATAAGCTCAAGCCCTTTTTTATCCTTCGACAAGATGGCAACAATTTCCCTATGCGCCAGTTGTTGCCTGGCAACATCTTCAGCATTAAAGGCCAGCACCGCATACAAACCCAAAGCCTCAACAGCATTATTTTCCTGTGATTCATACGCCTTGTTGTACCAGGCCAGATCATCACCCAACAACAGTTTTGAACGGTTGCCCGTTTGCTGGCCGATGGTGATATACAGCGCCCACAAATCATCACCACTAACGGCAAATTCTTCACCCAGTACGGAATAAGCCTCCCCCAGCAGCAACAAATTTTTCATTACCTGCGTCGCTTCGGCCAGTTTGTCCTGTTTGAGATAAACCTGATAGAGCACGTATTGGTAAGCCCACATTTCACCCCTGTTCAACTTTAACTCATTGATATAACCCTGGGCTTCCTGGGCATACAGCTCGGCATGATCGGGACGTGCACGCAGGGCCGCGAGCAGGCGCAGCGCCTGTGAAATATTTGATTTTGAATCCACCAGCAAAGTAATCACTTCTTCTGCACGGTCGGTACGAAGCAGTGAGCGTGCCTGCAACAAACGCCAGTCCAGATTCAGGTTCTGATGGTTGCTGCTGTAATCATGCTGATAACGCAGCAAAGCCTTCTGCGCATCATCATCTGCATTCATCGCCAGATAGGCGCGGATCACCAGTCGCCGCCATAATGCAACAATATCGGCATCATTTACCTCTGAGTTAGTTTGCGATGAATTCCAGAGTAGATTTCTAAGTTGTGCCAGCGCGGCCTCCGCCTGCCCCAGCCTCATTCTCGCAATAACCTGCTGGGTGCTAAACCATCGTGAAATACGCACCGAAATCTGCTGTTCGGGATTGGCCTGTTTCAACAACGATTCACTGCGCTCAATCACCTGCTGCCATTCATCCATGGCCATCAATAGAGAAACATGTTTGCGTTCAAAAGCATACCAGTCATTTGAATAAACCGGCCAGTTTTTCTGCTCTTGCGTCAGCAAACGCAATGCCAGAGCCGGCATTCCAAGGCGCAACAACTCATCCATTTGCTCCAGTGACTGGAATGCCACAGGGGATTTTTCAGCCACTTCCAGATCAAAAACATTTTCCAGCAATACCGTCCCGGCTTCTCCGGTAACTTCCTTAGCTATCTCCTCAGTGACTTGCTGGGTTATTTTTTCAGGTTCAACCTCAGCAGAAACAGGCCCCATAGAAAAACTAATCACCAGAGCAAGTGAAGCCAGAGAGATATTTTTTGCTGTGAACAATTCCATGCCCTGCAGTTTACTCCGCTATAAAAAAAATTTCCTGTAGACGTAAAAATGGCCCTCGAAAGGGCCACTCGTAGTTACGATCAATTGCGTACCGCTAGCGGCTTACAATTTTTCCTTGATTCGTGCTGCCTTACCAGTAAGACCTCGCAGGTAGTACAGCTTGCTGCGACGCACTTTACCACGACGTTTCACTTCAACATCGGCTACACCATGGCTATAAGTCTGGAATACACGCTCTACACCTTCACCGTGTGAAATCTTGCGAACGGTGAATGCAGAGTTCAGGCCACGGTTACGTTTGGCAATGCAAACACCTTCAAAAGCCTGTAAACGTTCACGCTCACCTTCCTGTACACGTACCTGAACGACAACTGTGTCACCTGGGTAGAAAGCAGGCAGTTCACGACCCATCTGTTCCTGTTCGAGCTGTTGAATAATGTTGCTCATAATTTTTTACTCCGCGTTTTCTAGCGCTAATCAGCGACGCCACCACGGCGTTACCTTATAAATATAAAATTTTAAAATTCAGTTTTCAGGCTGTTCGTGTTCCCGTTGAAACTCGTCCAGCCATGTTTTCTGCTCTTCCGTCAGTGGCCGCATTGCCAGTATGTCCGGCCTGCGCAACCAGGTTCTTTTCAAGGCCTGCCTCTGTCGCCAGCGATCAATCATCTTGTGATCGCCACTGAGCAATACTTCCGGCACCGCCTGACCTTCAATCTGCTCCGGCCTGGTATAGTGCGGATGATCCAGCAGCCCTTCCATGAACGAGTCCTGCTGCGCCGATTCGGCATCCCCCAGCACACCCGGTAACATCCTTGCTATGGCATCAATCATGATCAGGGCGGGCATTTCACCACCGCTGAGCACATAATCGCCAATTGACCATTCCTCATCGACATACTGCTCAAGCAAACGTTCGTCGATGCCTTCATAACGACCGGCAATCAGAATCAGGTTTCTCTGTTCAGTCTGCCCGGCCATTTTTTTAACTGCCTGCTGATTCAGCAACTGTCCCTGAGGACTGAGATAAATCACCTTCGCGTCATCTCCAGCCTTTTCTTTAGCAGAGCTAATCGCATCGGCCAGCGGCTGTACCTTCATCAGCATGCCAGGACCACCGCCGTAAGGTCGATCATCAACCGTACGATGCTTGTCCTGCGTGTAATCTCTCGGGTTCCAGCAAGTCAGCTCAACAATGCCGCGCTTGATGGCCCGCCCCAAAACGCCGAATTCGCACATCTGCTCGACCATTTCGGGAAACAGGGTGATGACATGAAAATGCACGTTCAATAACCCCGTTTAATGTCTTTAAAAATCTTCGTCCCAGTCAACCAGAATAACGCCCTGCTCCATGTCAACCTCAAGCACCGCGTGTCCTAATGTCCATGGAACCAGACGCTCCTGCGTCCCGTCTTTGACCACCAGCACATCATTCGCGCCAGTCTCAAACAAACTCTCTACTACGCCCAGCTCAACGCCCTGCTGGTTGACTACGCGCAGACCTATCAGCTCACGCCAGTAATATTCATCCCCACTCAGGTTTTTCAGCTGCTCCGGGTT
>JAPHSZ010000007.1 GCA_026196545.1 Gammaproteobacteria bacterium | reverse complement strand
TTTCACCAAGGTTGTCGACCTTGGTGTCCATGCACACACCTTATATAGTGCAAACTCAAATAACTACCTGTACTCAAGCGGACTGTCGGTAGGCCTCCAGCTGGCCAGAAATGTCTGGCTGAGTCTGGGCTACAATGTAGATGGCTTCGACGACCGTGATTTCTCAGCCGCCGGCTATACCGCCCAGGGCCCCTATCTCCAGTTCCGCATGAAGTTTGATCAGGATACGGGTGCTGAGATTATGAACTGGCTTAATTAGTCACCGATAATTTTCAGCGACACCTTATACCCACTGGTAATGCCCTGGTCAGGGCATTAATATTGTCCCTTTCTACACCTTATATAGTGTCACATAAATGAACCGCAGAATTCAGGCCATGCCCACCCAACTGGTGAACCAGATTGCCGCTGGTGAAGTGGTCGAACGCCCCGCCTCGGTGGTCAAGGAGCTGCTGGAAAACAGCCTGGATGCGCAGGCGACCCGGATCGAAATTGATGTCGAGCAGGGTGGTATCAAGTCGATCCGCATTCGCGATAATGGCCATGGAATCCATAAAGATGATCTGGTGCTTTCACTCTCGCCTCACGCTACCAGCAAGATCAGAACCATCGATGAGCTGGAAAATGTCAGCAGTCTGGGTTTTCGTGGCGAGGCCCTGCCCAGTATTGCCTCGGTCAGCAACCTCAGTTTGAAATCAAAATGGCAGGAGGCGGCAGAGGCATGGCAGATTCAGTCGAATAACAGCAATGATTTTGCGATCAGCCCGGTGGCGCTGAACGAAGGCACGACTATCGAGGTGAAAGATTTATTCTTTAATATACCGGCACGGCGAAAATTTTTGCGCACCGAGAAAACTGAGTTCAATCACCTCGACGATGTGATCAAAAAAATTGCCCTCAGCCGTTTCGATGTCGATATCACGCTGCGCCACAATCAGCGGCCGGTCAGGCAGTTACGTGCGGCTGCCGATCGTCTGCAACAGGAAAAACGCATCGCTGAAGTATTCGGCCCAGCCTTTATCGAACAGGCCCTGTACATGGATTTTTCCATCGACGGTTTTCGCTTATGGGGCTGGGTGGGGCGGCCGACGTTCTCGCGCAGCCAGGCCGATATGCAGTATTTTTATGTCAACGGCCGTATCGTTCGCGACAGGGTGGTCACGCACGCGATTCGCCAGGCCTATCAGGATGTGCTGTTTCACGGCCGCCATCCTGCTTATGTTCTGTTCTTCGAAATCGAGCCTTCCGCCGTCGACGTAAACGCGCACCCGGGCAAGCACGAAGTGCGCTTCCGGCAGAGCCGTGCCGTGCACGATTTCCTGTTTCGTGCCATTCACAAGTCGCTGGCAGATACCCGCCCTGTGCAGGATGGCGCACATAATGTCAGCAATTTCAGTAATCTGGAGCGATCATCAGAGAACCCAGTGATGCCATCATATCAGCCGGGTGTGATTCGTTCGCAGAGTTCATTGTCACTGGCTGTCGCAGAACAGTCTCGGGCTTATCAGTCACTGATTTCAGATCATGAAACCGAGCAGACTGAGTTCCCGCCCCTGGGTTTTGCCAGGGTGCAGCTACACGGCGTTTATGTGCTGGCAGAAAATAAGGAAGGCATGGTGCTGGTCGATATGCACGCCGCGCACGAGCGCATTACCTATGAGCGCCTGAAGCAGGCACGTGAGGGTGAGGGCATTGCTGCGCAGCCGTTGCTGGTGCCGGTTTCGATGTCCGTAAGTGAAAAAGAGGCCAGCAGCGCCGAAGAGCACAGGGATATTTTTTCTGACCTTGGTTTTGAACTCGATCGCACTGCACCCGAGGCCCTGCGCATCCGGCAAATTCCGGTGATACTGGCAAATGCCGATGCCGAACAGCTGGTGCGTGATGTGCTCTCAGATTTGATTCGCCACGGTAGCAGTACCCGTATCAAAGAAGCCATGAATGAAGTCCTCGGCACTATGGCCTGTCATGGTTCAATCCGGGCCAACCGCAAGCTCACTATCCCGGAAATGAACACCTTATTACGTGACATGGAAGCCACAGAACGCAGTGGTCAGTGTAATCATGGTCGGCCGACCTGGATGCAACTAACCATGGATGAACTGGATAAGCTCTTTATGAGGGGGCAGTGATGGAACAACTCATCATTCAGCCGGGTGATCGCGATGATGCGCCATTTGCCCTGTTCATCATGGGGCCTACTGCCGCCGGTAAAACGGATCTGGCGATTGCCTGTAGCGAAGAGCTGGGTATGGACATCATTAGTGTTGATTCTGCAATGGTCTATCGCGATATGGATATCGGTAGCGCCAAGCCGGATCTGGCCACACTGGCACGTGCACCGCACAAACTGGTCGATATCCTCGACCCGGGCGAGGCCTATTCAGCAGGCCGTTTCTGTGAAGATGCACTGGCTGAAATGGCGAGTAGTACAGCTGCTGGCAATGTTCCGTGTCTGGCGGGTGGCACCATGCTGTATTTCAATACCCTGCAAAAAGGCATGGCGAATCTCCCCGATTCTGACCCCGAAGTCCGTCAGCGCCTGCACGATGAGGCGGAAGAAAAAAGCATGCAGGCGATGCATGACCGTCTTGCTGAAGTTGACCCGGAGTCGGCCGGAAGACTGCACCCTAATGACCCGCAAAGAATTTTAAGGGCGCTGGAAGTGTTTGAAATATCAGGGAAATCACTAACTGAACACTGGGCAGAGCAGGAAAAACACGTGCTGCCCTATCGGGCTATTAAAATAGCGCTGATGCCACCTGACCGAATCGAGCTGCGCAAACGTATTGAGCAGCGTTTTGATGCCATGCTGGTCGAAGGCCTGATTGATGAGGTCAGGGCGCTCTATGAAAGAGGGGATTTGTCACTGGATACACCATCGATGCGGGCGGTGGGCTATCGCCAGGTCTGGCTGTATCTGGCTGGGCAGTACGACTACGCCACCATGCGTGAAAAAGCCATTACTGCTACCGCGCAACTGGCGAAAAGACAGATGACCTGGCTGCGCAGTGAGACAGATTGTAATTATATTGACCCTGAAATATTAAATATCTCGAAAGTACTGAAAAATCTAAAATTTTTACTATGATTAGGCCCAGGAATACATTACAGACTCTGATTACTGCCATGTTTTGATGGTTAGTAGTATTAAAGTCTAACCGATAAATAAAATAAAAAATAACGGGAGCAGGACAATGTCAAAAGGGCACCACCTACAAGACCCTTATCTAAATGCACTACGCAAAGAGCGTGTGCCGGTCGCAATCTATCTGGTCAGTGGTATTAAGCTACAGGGTCAAATTGAATCTTTTGATCAATTTTCAATATTACTCAAAAACACCGTGACGCAGATGGTCTATAAACACGCAATTTCTACTGTGGTGCCGTCACGCCAGGTCAAATGGAGTGACGACTCTGAAAATAGCAACGGTTATAACCGTAGCTGATATAATTAGCTACGTTAGAATGATTACAGCGGTCGCCAGAGGCGGCCGTTGTTGTTTTTGAGGGGGTTGTCCTGCTGCTTAATTAGAGGCTAAGTTATTGTTGATTAAGAAATTTTTTGTGAGTATTTGTGGTTTATGTTTGAACGCGCTGACATAGGCGAACGTGCCATTCTTGTGCACATGGATGTTCAGGATGAGGTGCACAGGGAAGACCTGGATGAATTTAAGGAACTGGTAACTTCCGCCGGTGCTGAAATCATCGAGGTTGTCACCACCAGCCGCAACAGGCCCGAAGTAAAGTATTTTGTCGGTAGTGGTAAGGCCAAAGAAATTGCCGAGCTGGTCAGGCAGCACGAGGCCGAACTGGTATTATTTAACCACGCGCTTACCCCCTCTCAGGAACGAAATCTGGAATCGGTGCTGCAATGCCGGGTACTGGATCGAACCGGCCTTATCCTCGATATCTTTGCCCAGCGTGCGCGTTCCTTCGAAGGCAAATTGCAGGTCGAGTTGGCTCAGCTCAAGCATATGATGACCCGCCTGATCCGTGGCTGGACTCATCTTGAGCGTCAGAAAGGCGGTATTGGCCTCAGGGGGCCGGGTGAAACCCAGCTTGAAACCGACCGTCGTTTGCTCGGGCAGCGCGTCAAGCAAATTAACAAACGTCTGGAAAAAGTACGCAAACAGCGTGAACAGGGTCGGCAATCGCGTCGAAAAGCCGAGATTCCGACAATTTCACTGGTCGGTTATACCAACGCGGGCAAATCGACGCTTTTTAACCGGCTGGCTGATGACAACGTTTATGTACAGGACCAGCTGTTCGCCACCCTCGACCCAACCCTGCGCCGGGTCGAGTTTGCCGGTGATGTCAAAGTTATTCTGGCAGATACTGTGGGATTTATCCGACATCTACCGCATGATCTGGTGGATGCCTTTCGTTCCACCTTGCAGGAAACCACCGAAGCCCAGTTATTGCTGCATGTGATTGATGCCTCTGATGAAAATCGTGAAAGCAATATCGATGAGGTGGAATCCGTGCTGCATCAGATTGGTGCCGATAACGTTTACCTGATTCAGGTGATGAACAAGGTTGACCAGTCGGGCACCAAACCACGCATTGATTATCATGAAGATGGTTCGGTCAAGCGGGTCTGGTTGTCTGCCATGACCGGCGAAGGCATTGATTTACTTAAAGAAATACTGATCAATTATTTTCGTGAAGAGGTCATGTCGGGTGAAATATGCCTGAAACCGGCGCAGACAAAAATTCGTGCCAGACTGTTTGACCTGGGCGTGGTTGAATCAGAAAGTATTGATGAACAGGGCTGTTATAATCTACATATCCGAATCGCAAAGCGAGATTACCAGCAGTTGGTGCAACGCGAAGGCCTGCCCGAAGATCTGCTTTTGCAGAAAACCTGACCATAAGTTCCAACTTAGCTTGCGGGGGCGCACTAAGCCCCCTAAAATGCTGTCTGTTTTGGCAAATATTCTTGTATCAAGATGTAAAGCCTTTTGAATACTATTTAGGAGTAATACATGGCCTGGAATGAACCTGGCGGTAACGGTAACAAAGATCCCTGGGGCGGCGGTAATCGCGGCGACAATCAGGGACCACCGGATCTCGACGAGATTCTTGCTAACCTGCAGAAAAAATTTAGCGGCCTGTTTGGTGGCAAAGGTGGTGGTAGCCGTTCAACTGCTTCCGGCTCCGGGGGCGGACTGGGCATCGGTCTGGTCGTTGCCTTAATTTTTATACTCTGGATGGCAACTGGTTTCTATAAAGTAGAGGAAGCCGAGCGTGGCGTTGTTCTTCGTTTTGGAGCGCATGTTGATACCACTGAGAAAGGCCTGCACTGGCACTGGCCAAAACCGGTTGAATCGGTTGAGAAAGTGAATGTTGCTGAACGTCGTCAGGTTCCTTATAAAGCAACCGTATTAACCCAGGATGAAAACATCATCGATCTACAGGGTACCCTGCAGTACAAAATTGATAATGCTGAAAAGTTCCTGTTCAATGTCAGAAATCCTGAAACTTCCCTGAATCATGCAATTGAAAGTGCAATTCGTCTTTCAGTTGGTCAAAGCAAGATGGATTTCATTATTACTGAAGGTCGTAATGAAATTGCATTCAGGATTCAGCGTACCGTGCAGGACATTGTTGACCAGTACGGCACCGGCATTTCAATTATCGAAGTCAATATCCAGGATGTGAATCCACCGCAGGCGGTACGTCAGGCGTTCCAGGATGTTATCCAGGCGCGTGAGGACAAGCAACGTGCGATCAACGAAGCCGAAGCTTACCGTAATGAAGTCCTGCCAAAGGCACGTGGTGCAGCCGCACGTATTCTTGAAGAAGCAGATGCCTACGAAAAAGAGGTGGTTGCCAGGGCAGAAGGTGAAGCCGAGCGTTTTACCAAGTTGCTGAAGGAATACAACAAGGCACCACAGGTAACCCGTGATCGTCTGTATCTCGACATGATGGAATCTGTGCTGAACAACAGCTCGAAAGTGATGGTTGATGTTAAAGGTGGTAACAACCTTCTGTATCTGCCACTGGATAAATTAATGCAACGTAGTGAAGAGAATGCCCAGGCTTCTCAGGGTTTGTCACAAACACAGCAACGCGAACTGTTGAAAGAGGTCAATCGTCTGCGTAGCCAGCCGACTACCACTAACACGCGTTCAAGAGAGGTGAGATAAATGGCTAATGTATTAAAAATTTTCCTGCCGATCTTTTTCCTGATCCTGTGGATGAGTGTGTTCTTTGTCGATGAAAGACAAAAGGCAATCCTGTTCAAATTCGGTGAAATCATTGGTTCTGACTACGACCCCGGTTTGCAGTGGAAACTGCCTTACCCGTTCAACGAAGTGAAAAAATTCGATGACCGTATCCTGACTATTGATGCCAGACCGAGCAGTTTTTCAACCATTGAGCAGAAATACCTGATCGTCGATTCATACGTGAAATGGCGCATTAGTAATGTCGAAGAATATTACAAAGCCACCAATGGTATCGAAGCCAACGCCGGTGACCTGCTGTATGAAGTTATCAACAAGGGCCTGCGTGATGAGTTTGGTAAACGCACCATTCAGGAAGTGGTTGCCGGTGATCGCACTGACATCATGAAACTGATGACCGAGGAAGCGGCGAAAAAAGCCGAAACCCTGGGTATTGAAGTGGTCGACGTGCGCATCAAGAAAATTGAATTGCCACCTGAAGTCAGTAACTCGGTTTACAATCGTATGCGTACCGGCAGGGAACTGGTCGCACGTGACCTGCGTTCAAAAGGCTCCGAGGCTTCAGAACGTATTCGCGCCGATGCTGACCGTCAAAGCAGTGTGACGTTAGCAGAGGCCTATCGCGATTCAGAAATTACCCGTGGTAGTGGTGATGCAAAGGCAACTGATATTTATGCGAAGTCCTTTGGCAAGAACCCTGAATTTTATAAATTCTATCGTAGTCTTAATGCCTACAAGGGTAACTTTTCAAACAGCAGCGATGTGATTTTGCTTGAGCCGGATTCCGAGTACTTCAAGTACTTCAAAAATCCCAGTAAAAAATAAAAAGTAAAAGGCATTTTTGAATGTGGGATGATTTTATTCGCGCCATCGCGCTGGTTCTGGTGATAGAAGGCATGATGCCTTTTTTGAGCCCGGACGGTTGGCGTCAGGCTATGATACAGGCCGGTCGTATGACGAATAAAACATTAAGAACCATTGGTTTTGCCAGCATGATGATCGGTGTGCTGGTGCTATATTTGAACCACTAAAATTTTAATAATAATCGACGGTAAATTAGATGACGAGCAAAGAACACTGGGTTCTTCCACAGGGGATTGAAGAAGCGCTGCCCGAGCATGCAGAGCGTCTTGAAATTCTGCGTCGTGATTTGCTCGATCTGTATTCGTCCTGGGGTTACGATCTGGTCATGCCGCCATTTATCGATCATATCGAATCGTTACTGACGGGCACCGGCCATGACCTTGACCTGCAAACCTTTAAACTGGTTGATCAGGTCAATGGTCGCACCCTGGGCATACGTGCCGATATGACGCCGCAGGTTGCGCGCATCGATGCGCACCAGTTGAAACGCGATGTGCCAACAAGATTGTGTTACATGGGCACGGTGCTGCATGCGCGTCCGGACAGTTTTGGCGGTACCCGCAGTCCCTTGCAGGTAGGTGCTGAACTTTATGGCCATGCCGGTGTTGAATCGGATGCCGAAATTCTTGGCCTGATGCTGAACACCTTTTCAGTCACGGGTGTTGAAAACGTTTTTGTTGATCTTGGTAATGTTGATATTTTCAAGGGCCTGGCCAGGCAGGCAGGGCTGGATCAGGAAACAGAAGCCAGCCTGTTTGAAATGCTGCAGCGTAAAGCCGTACCTGAAATTGATGCACTATTAAACGAATTAGTCATTGATAATGATGTGCGTGAAATGCTGGGTTTGCTGGCTGAATTAAACGGTGATGTCAGTGTGTTGAAAACAGCGCGTAAAAAACTGGCCAAGGCCGATGCTGCGGTACACGCAGCGATTGATTACCTGGAAAAGACCGCCGAACTTATCATGGCGCGTTTTGCTAATGTTGGTTTTAATTTCGACCTGGCCGAGCTGCACGGTTATCACTACCAAACTGGCGTTGTGTTTGCCGCTTTTGTGCCGGGCGAAGGTGAGGCGATTGCACGCGGTGGTCGTTATGATGATATCGGTCAGATATTTGGCCGCGCACGTGCCGCCACCGGTTTCAGTACCGATTTAAAACTGTTGGACAACTTAACCACGCGACAGTTTAAAAAAGCCAATAGAGTGTTTGCGCCGGCAGAAAATGATGCAGCATTAAAACAAAAAATAAGCGAATTACGTTCACATGGTGTGTCTGTGGTTGAACAGTTAGCAGAACAAAATGGCGATGCAGCCGCTATGCAATGCAACCAGTTATTAAAACTGGTTGATGGTCAGTGGCAGGTCGTTAATCTTTAATCGAATTCAAAAGTAATTAATAAAAGGGTTAGTAATCATGGCTAGAAATGTTGTCGTGCTCGGCAGTCAGTGGGGCGATGAAGGTAAAGGTAAAATTGTTGATCTCCTGACAGAGCGAGCAACCGCGGTTGTACGTTTTCAGGGTGGGCACAATGCAGGTCACACACTGGTTATTGGTGACGAGACTACCGTGCTGCATCTGATTCCGTCAGGTGTTTTGCGCGAAGGTGTAATGTGTTTGATCGGTAACGGTGTCGTGCTGTCACCTTCTGCCCTGTTCAAGGAAGTTGAAGAGCTGGAAGCGCGCGGTATACCCGCTAGTGAACGCATCAAGATTTCTGCCGCCTGCCCATTAATTCTGCCTTATCACATCGCACTCGACCAGGCACGTGAAGTCGCACGTGGTAAAACAGCCATTGGCACAACCGGTCGTGGTATCGGACCCTGTTACGAAGACAAGGTTTCGCGTCGTGGCATTCGCCTCGCAGATTTAAGCGATGAAGCCGCCTTCAGGGAAAAACTTAAAGGCGTGATGGAGTACCACAACTTCAGCCTGAAGAATTATTTCAAGGCAGATGAAGTCAGCTACGAAGAAGTGCTAGCAGAAGTACTTGGCTACCGTGAAAAATTGCTGTCCATGGTGGCGGATATTCCCGCGATGCTCGACGGTTATCGCAAGGCCGGCCAGAACATCATGTTCGAAGGCGCCCAAGGCACACTGCTCGACATTGACCAGGGTACCTATCCTTATGTGACTTCATCCAATACCACCGCGGGTGGCGCCTGTACCGGTAGTGGTATCGGCCCCGGCGACCTTGATTACATGCTCGGCATCACCAAGGCCTACACCACCCGTGTTGGTGCCGGCCCGTTCCCAACCGAACTGTTTGACGATATCGGCAACCATCTTGGTACCAAAGGTCACGAGTTTGGCGCCACCACTGGCCGTAGCCGTCGTTGTGGCTGGTTCGATGGCGTAGCCCTGCGTCGCGCGGCCCAGATCAACAGCCTGACCGGTTTATGCATTACCAAGCTCGACGTGCTCGATGGTCTGGAAACACTGAAACTGTGTACCAGCTACAAATATGACGGTGAAGAACTGGAACTGCCACCACTGGGTGCAGATGCGATTGAACAATGCGAGCCAGTCTATGAAGAAATGCCCGGCTGGACAGAATCGACCGAAGGCGTACGCGATTACGATGCGCTGCCAGAAAACGCAAAGAAATACCTGAAGCGTATGGAAGAAATCGTCGGTGTACCGGTTGATATTATTTCAACCGGCCCTGAGCGTGATGAAACCATCATTCTGAATCATCCGTTTGGCGATTAATTCTTTATATATAGATAAGTAGTTAGGCAGAGAATGAAACTCTGTGTTAAAAATAATGTATGCATGATCATATAAAGAAATACCTCACTGTTCTGGCGCTTTTTGTCGTGCTGCCATCGATGACGATGGCAGCACCGCTTTGGTCAGATGTCGCAAAATCTCGGGCTGTTGGAGCTAAACAGCTGACTCCCGACCCCCACGTCAATTCACGACGCATCTCAGTCGATTACACGCAACTGAAATCAAAACTGGCCGCCGCTAATCTGTCAGCAGGGCAGGCACAAAAACAGTTTAATGAGCCCCAGATTGATTTACCGATGCCTTATGGAGGACTGAAAACTTTTAATGTTGTTGAATCATCGGTAATGGAACCCGAGCTGGCAAATAAATTCCCAGAAATCAAAACTTATAAGGTGGTTGCTGAAAATGACCCGGCAATAACAGGTGTTGTTGGTGTTGGCCCTAATGGTTTTCATGGCTATCTGTTTACCGCTGAAGGTGAAGTGTTCATCGACCCTGTTCCTGCATCTGGTTTTCAGGAATACTACAGCTACAACAAACGTGACTATGTAAGCACCAGGACCAGAGAGTTTTCCTGTGGCACAAAGCCAAAGCCAGAAACAGAAAGTCCAGTGGCTCAGTTCAAAAAATCAGAGTTAGTCTCAGCCGCACGTACTAGTGGCAATATGATTACTTATCGTCTCGCCATAGCTGCAGCGGGTGAATATAGTCAGGCAGTAAAGGCTACCCCTTCAATAGATATCACAGCAGAAGTTCTGGCCGAGATTGTTACCGCGATTACTCGAATTAATCAGATATACGAACGTGATCTTGCCATTCGTTTTATCCTTATTGCCAATAATGATCAGATTATTTTTACTGATTCGTTGACCGACCCTTATAGCAATCCAGCAAACGGTTCACTGTTAATCGCTGAAAATCAGGAAACGCTTGATTCCATATTGGGCTCATCCGCTTATGATATCGGCCATGTATTTAGTACTGAGGGCGGAGGGTTAGCAGGTTTGGGTGTTGCCTGTATAGATGGTTATAAGGCACAGGGTGAAACGGGGCACCCCAATCCTGTTGGTGATCCCTTTTATATTGACTTTGTCGCACATGAACTAGGCCATCAACTGGGAGCGGACCATAGTTTTAATGGCACCACAGAAAATTGTGCATACAATCGCAATGCTTCAACCGCGTACGAGCCAGGCAGTGGCTCAACCATCATGGCCTATGCTGGACTTTGTGGGGCAGAAAACATCAGCTATAGCACTGATGCAGTATTTCATGCAGGCAGTATTGCAGAAATCGTTGATTATACTCGATTAGGTGACGGTACCTGTTCAGGCTCAATTAACGGACAACAGGCCCCCACCGCCGATGCTAGACTGGATTACACTATTCCTGGTGGTACTGCTTTTACGCTAACAGGTTTAGCAACTGATCCTGAAAATGACACCATGACCTATCAATGGGACCAAATGGATACAGGTACTTCTACTACTGCTATTACTCACGGCACCGATAATGGCAGCAATGCACTGTTCCGTTCTTTCTTACCCGTTGCTTCAGCTGAACGAACATTTCCACAGCTATCTACATTATTGGGCAATAACCCCGATGTTCTTGCAGCCAGGGCCGAAACGCTGCCTACAGAAAATCGAACTTTAAATTTCCGTTTTACTGTCCGTGATGGTAATGGTGGCGTTGATGAAGATGATATGCAGGTAATTGTCGATGGTGATTCTGGCCCATTTGAAATACTACAGCCAAATACCAATGTGATTTTGAATTCAGGATTGCCACAGCTTATAGAATGGAACACGGCCTGCACCGATATTGCACCAGTGAATTGCACCAATGTTGATATCCTGCTATCCACCGATGGCGGTCAAAATTTCACTAGTGTTGTAGGTGGTACTACGCCTAATGATGGCAGCCAGTCAGTTACTTTCCCTGGTGGGGATACAACAACAGCAAGAATAAAAATCGCCTGTACCGATAATATTTTCTTTGATGTCTCTAATGTTGATTTTGAAATTAACAGCGCAACTGGTGGTAACTTAACAGCGACTGGTATTGCGCCAAGTTGTGGAACTGCAACGGGTGTAGGAGATACGGGTGATGAAATAGAACCAAACAACTATCTCGCACAGGCTCAAAGTCTAACTAGTCCAACGACCTTAAATGGCACGGTAAACGATAAATTAGATCCTGATGATGTTTTCGTTTTTGTTGCTAATAATGTCACTTATACAATAACGCTAAATTTCTTAGACACAGGTGACCTGGATTTGTATTTACTGGATAGCACAGGAAATGACATTAATAATAGCATTAGCTATGATTCGTCAACTGAAACTATCACACAAAATCTGGTTGCAGGCGAAACCTACTATATCGTTGTTAATGGGTGGGAGACCTTTTCAACCAATATGGCTTACAGCTTATCTATACAGGAAAAAGCAATCTCATCCGGTGGTGGCGGTGGTATAGTCAGCTATTACTGGCTGTTTGTATTATTGATAACACCTTTGCTCAGGCTGCAACGTAAAATTACTCTTTCTTAAAACACTTCGCTAGCACTACCGTGTTATAACGGATCGCGTACTTATACGCCAGTTGCCGGGCCTGTAACTCCTCCTGTGAGCGAAGCACATCGCCAAAACCCTCCATCAAACGTACACCGCAGGCATCCATGGCAGGCTGCCTGTCCTCAGCTGAAACCCCTGATATCGTCGTATTACGGCCGGCAAAGCCAAGTAAACGTAAATCACCTTTTTCAATCGCCGCCTGTGCATCTGCTTCAGGGTCTCTATCTTCATACTGTTTGGTCAGCTTGGCCGTTTTTATATCCACCATAGATGCTGGTTTCATTGGTTCGTTTTCAGGATTCTGACTCATTGCAAAGGCAGGAACTGAAGCTACCAGCAGGCAACAACATAAAAAAGACTGAAAGAGTAAACAGAGAAAATTTTTCATGAACAATAACATCAGAACTAAATAAGCTGATTATAACCACAAACACCCAAAATCACCCCAATATGGCTTAATACAGATGGTTTGATTACAAATCACATCCCTGTGATTGGCATTTCAAGTTGGCTTGTTTTAACCGCAGGCTGATTAGAACGCAACAATGACACCCACAGCCAGCACGGTAGAGTCACCAACCAGGCCGGCATCGGCAGCCAAACCGCCATCGCTGCCATCGGCCCAGTAGGCGAACATGGTCGCGCTTTCATTAAGCTTGTGGTCAATACCCAGCGCCATCATGGTTGGGTCATCGACGCCCGGTGTGGTTTCTTCGGCATCACCGTAGGTGAATTTAATGGTATTGGCATCGTCAATATTGTGCTTCAGGCTCAGCATGGTATTGGTGCTGTCATTCGAGCCGACTTCAGGGTCAATGTTTTCTGCCGCCAGGCCCACGCTGGTTGCGCCCAGGGTATAACCAACCACCACTTTCACAGCACTGCCGGTGGCATCAATGTCCTGATAAGCCAGCGCAAAGGCCAGGTCACCAAACTTCATATCTGCCGCTACACTGTATATTTCGCCAACGTTATCGCCATTAGGGGTGTCATCACCACCGGCGTACATGGCGCTGAGTTTTGCCGCGCCCAGTGTATTGTAATAAGACACCGAACTATCCGCACGCTGATCGTGTGTTTTGGTAATAATGTTGTTCCAGTCGGCATAGCTGTCGCTGAAAAACTCAACGCTCTTTTTGCCAGCCTTCTTATACGGCGTGTCGTGACGACCAATGCGTACTTCACCCCAGTTATCTTTCAGGCTGATGTACTGTTCGCGTGATTTGATGTGATCATTAGAGGCCTTGGCTTCATCACTCATATCAATCTGCCAGACAAAACGATAGCCGATTTCCAGCGTACCTTTGGACTCGATATTACCTTTTATGCCAACGCGTGAAGAATGGCTGTCGACTGCTGTTGAATCACCCGTATCATCATCCAGCGAGGCAATAGAAAGATTCGCCTTGCCAAACAGCTGCGCTTCGGCAGAGGCGATGCCGGGGGTTAAACAGGCCAGCAACACGGCCAGGGGAAGTTTTTTTGCTTTAATGTTCATAGTACACCTTTCAGTTTTGATAAAATTCAAAAAAATGGTTTATAAATAACGTGTTCAAGATATTCAGCACCACGCCCGGTAGGTTCCATCTTTCTAATACTCATGCAAATCGTTACTATTTGCAACTAGATGAATAGTAAGGGTTAAGGCGTGCAGAGGGATATCTCAAGCCCCTGTCATTCTGAGCATCGCAAGACTAAATCGTCTGGAACGATTTGAACAGCGCAAGCTGGCCCGCAGGGTGCAAGGCATGAAGCCTGTAATAATCCATATTTTTTCTCCCACCCCTCAGGATGACACAAGCCTCATCATCCCCATGCACCAACGTGGGAACAACAGGGGAAATCGTTTAATATCCAGCTAAACAAAACCACCGGAAAGGGCACATGGACAACGAACAACGCAAACAAATGATCCAGCAAGGCTTCGACACCGTTGCCAGCGGCTACGACCACCCGTCACTGCCGTTCTTCCCGCAAACCGCCAGCCGCCTGATCGAACACCTGCAACTCACCCCCGAACAGCACCTGCTCGACGTCTGCTGCGGCACCGGCGCCGTCTCGCTCAAGGCGGCAGAAGCACTCAGCCACGGCAGGGTGCTCGGCATCGACCTGTCCAGCGGCATGCTGCAACAGGCCCAGGCCAAGGCCGAAGCGGCCGGGCACAGCAACACCGAATTCCGGCAGATGGACATCGAAGCCCTCGACCTCCCCGCGCACAGCTTCGACGTCGCCACCAGCAGCTTCGGCCTGTTCTTCATCGAAGACATGGCCGGCGCACTTACCGGCATCGCCAGCAAGGTCAAACCCGGCGGCAAGGTCGCCATCACCAGCTTCACCGGCGACGCCTTCGCGCCAATGTCCGACATCTTCATCAAAAACTTTGAGGCCACCGGCCGAACCGTCCCGCCGCTGTCATGGCAACGCCTCGCCACCCGCGAACTGATCGAAGAACAATTCAACGCGGCTGGTATTACCGATATCGATATCCACCACGTACCCCTGGGCTACCAGATGACCTCAGACCAGCAATGGTGGGATGTGGTCTGGAATGCGGGCTGGCGCAGTTTATTGACTAATTTTACAGGGAGTAAAATTGAACGCACAACGTGCGGCCGTAAGGCAAATTACAGGGAAGTAATTTGTAGCCAGATGAGCCCCGAAGAGCAGCAGGAATTCGAGCAAAAGCACCGCCAGGAGATTAAGGCCGTTATCGGGGAAGAGGGGGTCTGGTTTAATACTGAGGTGTTGATTGGGGTGGGTAGGAAATAGC
>JAPHSZ010000042.1 GCA_026196545.1 Gammaproteobacteria bacterium | reverse complement strand
GTAGCCTTTAACAAACCCTCTTTATGTCTGTTATTCAGCTCAACAAACATCGCCATTAAATCGTCTTTTAAATCTGCTTTTGATTGCTTATCCTGCATACTGTTCGCCAGCACCAATATGAACGCACCGAGTTCATCGGGCGACAACATGGAACGGAGTTTTTCGGCAAATAGTTTTTTAAACGCGGTTAGATCAGAGGTAACAAACATAGAAATGATATAGCTGTTTTTTTGTAGGTGCGAATTTATTCGCACAAGATAGTGATCGAATGGAACAATGCGAATGAATTCGCACCTACATAACGCTCTAACTAATCTGGCATACTACGCTTGCTTCGCAGCCATTTGGTCAGTGGCTCCCAGCTCTCCCAATCCTGATAAACCTGTGAAGGCGCCATTTCAAAAATACCGACACCACGTTCTTCTGCACGGATGTAATTCTGGGTATCACGCAGGGTGGCGATATAAGGCACTTTGAGTTTCTTGATGAAGTCATAAAGCTCGGAGAATATGATGGTATTTTCACGCACGCGGTTGGCGATCACACCGATTTTCACTTCCTTGCGCTCAACCTTGCCGACCGCCTTTATTTCTTTCATGTAATCGGTGGCCGCACGCATATCAATCGGTGAAGGCAAAACCGGAAACAGGATGGTATCGGCCTTGCGCACCATGGTGGTGAGCTCCTTGCCATGCACGCGAGCAGGTGCATCTATAATCAGAATATCGGTACCTTTGGCCGGGCGCACAGGGTCTTTGAAAGCCGCAATACCTTCTATCTCCGGCCATTCTTCACCACGCACTTCCAGCCACGCCAGGCTTGAGCCCTGTGGGTCATAATCAGCCAGTGCCACCTTCTTTTCTTCTTCAAAAGCGTAATAACTGGCCAGATTGGTTGATATGGTACTTTTTCCGCAACCGCCTTTGGCGTTGAGAACCATGATTGTACGCATGCCGCTCTCCTGCTTGTTTCTATCGTTATTTGATTCTATTTGAATCACTTTGAATACGCACGCATCTTATAACGTTAAAGACAGTCTTGTAAAAATGCACCCTGTGCAAACCAAATACCAACATAAAAGATAGTAATAATTATTCTCATTTAGCTGGCATAATTCATACAGCCAGTATATTATTCGCGCCCCGCTGTTAATTTATATAGGAAAGCGGATATTGAGACCGGCATATTTCGGCCAAATATTATAAATTTCAGGAGAAAGAGCATGACAAGCTTTCAAGACAAAATCATGTCTTCAGCATTAATAGCCTCAGCAGTGGTAGTCACATTGAATGTTGTCGCCGTTACATCCGGTGTAGCAGACGGCTTCTATACAGAAATACACAACTGGATCACAGCGAGCATGTAGCCGCTTATCTAGTCCGAACCTGCTATAGCTTGAGCTAGCTGTAGCCACAAAAAAGCCGATGCTGCTACCAGCATCGGCTTTTTTATTTGACCTTCTATTTCTGCTATAGCTGCTTGATACCAGCAATCAGCCCGGCTACCGCCTTCTGGCCATCTCCGTAGAGCATACGGGTGTTATCGGCATAGAACAGGTGGTTCTCGATGCCTGAGAAACCGGCACCGCGGCCACGCTTAATCACAATCGTGTTCTGCGCCTTGTCCGCATCCAGGATCGGCATGCCGTAAATCGGGCTGTCGGGATTTGAACGTGCCACTGGATTGACCACGTCGTTGGCGCCAATCACCAGCGCCACATCGGCGGTTGGGAACTCAGGATTGACCTCGTCCAGATCCAGGATCTTGTCGTAATCGACACCGGCTTCCGCCAGCAACACGTTCATGTGGCCCGGCATACGACCCGCCACAGGATGAATCGCATATTTCACATCGACACCACGCTCTTCCAGCAGGGCTTCCATTTCTTTCAGCTTGTGCTGCGCCTGCGCCACCGCCATGCCGTAGCCCGGCACGATGATGACTTTAGTCGCATAGGCCATCATAATCGCCGCATCATCGGCCTGAATTTCTTTCATGCTGCCTTCAACTTCTTCCTCGGCACCACCGCCAGTAGCGCTGCCGAAGCTGGAGAACAACACGTTCGAGATAGGCCGATTCATCGCTTTCGCCATCAACTGGGTCAGCAAGGTGCCGGATGAACCCACTACCGTACCGGCGATAATCATAGCCGCGTTTTGCAGCACAAAACCTTCAAAGGCAACCGCCAGACCGGTCAGGGCATTAAACAGGGAAATCACCACGGGCATGTCTGCACCGCCGATAGGCAGGGTGAACATGATGCCAAAGACCAGGGTCAGCGCAAAGAAGATCAACAATATTGAAGCATCAACTTCACCACTGAAAGCCATCATGCCGCCCAGGGCGATAGCACCGGCAAACATGGCCAGGTTGATTAACATGTGGAAAGGCAGACGGATGGTTTTTTTGATCAAACCCTGCAACTTGGCAAAGGCAATCGCAGAACCGGAGAATGAAACCGCACCGATAATCGCACCCAGCACCGCCAGCACCATTACGGTTGTACCCTGCGCCAGCTCAGGAACACGCGCCACTTTCACCAGTTCAACTGCAGCAATCGCCGCCGCTGCACCACCGCCCATGCCGTTATAAATCGCGATCATCTGCGGCATATCAGTCATAGCAACACGTTTAGCAGTAATATAGGCAATCGCAGAACCAGCCACAATCGCCAGCACCATCCAGCCCAGATTACCGGTATTGTGCAATACCGCCGGATCACCAAAGGTAAACAGTGAGGCAATCACCATCGCAATACCCGCCCAGACGATACCCTGACGCGCGGTCACTGGTGAGCTCATCTGTTTCAGGCCAATGATAAAAACTGCGGCCGCGAGGAAGTAGACTATTTCAATGATCATATCCATGAATCAGGCCTCCTTCTTCGACTGGAACATTTCGAGCATACGCACCGTGGCGACATAACCACCAACCGCATTACCCGCTGCCAGCATCACACCGATGAAACCAATAAAGGTTTCAAGGTTAGTCTCAGCATGCCCCATCGCAACCATGGCACCCACCAGCACGATACCGTGCACGAAATTGGAACCTGACATCAAAGGCGTGTGTAAAATCACCGGCACACGGCTGATCACCTCATAACCGGTGAAGGCCGAGAGCATGAATATATATAAGGCTGTAAATCCTTCGATCATTTTGTCACCTCTTCTCTGCGGAAACGGTCACTCTTAACTTCACCGCTGCAGGTCAATACTGTTTTTGCAATGACTTCATCTTCCATATCCAGATCCAGCTCGCCGTCTTCGGTAATAAAGGGCGACAACAGATTGAACAGGTTTCTGGCGTACATTTCACTGGCATGTACCGGTGTTTGACTGGCCACGTTCAAAGGCCCGTGAATGGTCACGCGGCTTTCAAAGTCGACGGTTTCACCCGGCTGGGTCAGCTCACAGTTGCCACCACCTTCGGAAGCCAGGTCGATAATCACGGCACCGACTTTCATATCGGCGACCATTTCCTTGCTGATGATCTTCGGTGAGGGTCGGCCCGGAATCGCGGCGGTGCTGATGACCACATCCGACATTGCGATGTGTTTCGCCAGCACAT
>JAPHSZ010000096.1 GCA_026196545.1 Gammaproteobacteria bacterium | reverse complement strand
TTCGACTTGCATGTGTTAAGCATACCGCCAGCGTTCAATCTGAGCCATGATCAAACTCTTCAGTTTAATACTCAAATTTTATTTCTTTCAGGTAACTTGTTCTTTGAGAAACAAGAAACGCTGTTGCTAGTTTAAAATCAGAATACAAGTATTCTTCAATTGCCTAGCCTGTTTCTTGGCCTCGCCAACGCAAGCACCCACACAAACTATCTGATCCAAATTGTAAAAGAACAGCGAACAGCCATATGACCGAGCGCAGAAGCGGAATTTTGCAGCATTTTGGCTTGCCGTGCAAGCCCTAAGCGATAATTTATTTCAAATAAATCTGAACTAAATCAGTGTTCGCTCTGCTGTTTCCCTCAACGAGGTGCGCATTGTACATGAATGAATTCACATTGGAATAGTTATATTAAGAAATATTAATATTTTTTTACAAGCACCCGCTAAGCCATTGTTTTCATTTGGCTAAAGCAACGCATTTCTGTAAAAAAATTTCTTCTGTGGCGGCTCATCAGCCTTAAACAGCACATACACAGCCATCTCTGGTGGTTTGTACTTAGCCAATACAATAAAGCAGCGGTTCTGTTTTCTTATTCCCGCCCCCCAATCAACGGCTAAACCAGCGCAAAAAAACATAAGCCTATATATAGAGTAAACCGTTATTCAGCTGCTCCATAAAAAAACTTGCAACCATTATGACTTTGGGGGTATGGTTAGTGTCTGTTTGAACTTCATAGTCATAAGACTGTCTTAAAAATTAATCTAAAAACGAATTCGAGGAAAACCACTATGTCAGACCAACGCAAACTGACCATCATTGCTACCAAAGGCACACTGGACTGGGCTTACCCTCCATACATCCTGGCCAGCACCGCTGCCGCACTTGGCATGGAAGTTTCAGTATTCTTTACTTTCTACGGCCTGAACCTGCTGCTGAAAGACACCAGCAAACTGAAAATCACCCCAACCGCTGCACCTGATATGCCAATGAAAATGCCTTTCGGCCCTAAATGGCTGCAAAGCATCGACTTTGGTCCAAAAATCCCTAATGTTATGTGGAACATCCCTTTCATGGATCCCATCTGCACAACCCTGATGAAGAAAACCATCAAAAACTGCGGCGTAGCAACTATCGATGAGCTGCGTGAACTGTGTCAGGAAGCAGAAGTTAAATTCCTGGCCTGCCAGATGACCGTTGACCTGTTCGGCCACAAGCCAGACGTCTTTATCGATGGCGTTGATTTCGTCGGTGCTGCCACTTACTTTGAAGAATCATCTGACGCAACACAGTCACTATTCATCTAAAGTAAACTTTAGTTATACACAAAAGGCCGCAATCATTGCGGCCTTTTTTGTGCCCATCATTCAGTCTTCACAAGATTTAGCTTTCTGCCACTGCTGCTCCAGTTCTGCCAGTGAATAATCGCTAATAACTCGCCCTTTTCCGGCTATCAGCTTTTCCATCTGCCTAAACCGGCCAATAAATTTCTGATTACCCTGACGCAGGGCCTGCTCGGCACTGACATCGAGATGGCGTGACAGGTTCACGCAGGAGAACAGCACATCACCCAGCTCATCGACAATACGCTCATGATTGTTTTCAACTGCGACTTCCTGCTTTAACTCGTCGATTTCCTCATGCAGCTTGGCGAATACCGGCGCCAGCTGATCCCAGTCAAAGCCGGTATGCGCGGCGCGCTTCTGGATTTTCTCGGCCCATTTCAGTGCTGGCAGTGTGGACGCTATACCATCGAGCGCGCTCCCTGTCTCATCCGGTTTTTCTTTACCCTCACGCTCACTGGCTTTTTGCTGCTCCCAGGCCTTTAATAACTCCTCATCACTGCCTGCCTGGTCATCGGCGAACACGTGCGGGTGACGCCGAACCAGCTTGTCGTTGATCGCCCTGACTACATCATCAAAACAGAACGCCTGCTGCTCACTCGCCATCTGCGCATAAAACACCACATGGAACAGCAAATCACCCAGCTCATCTTTCAGGTCGTGCATATCGCCGCGCTCAATCGCATCGGCAATTTCATACGCCTCTTCGATGGTATAGGGTGTAATGCTCTGCATGTTCTGCTTAATATCCCAGGGGCAGCCCGAATCGGGATCACGCAAAGCCCGCATAATGTCCTGCAGTCTTTCTATTTCCGCCATAACACCCTCCGAAAAAAATCATCTCAATAAAAAAGACGAGCCAGGCTCGTCTTTTTTAAACCACTCTTAAACAACCGAGTCTGAACTAAAATGAAAACCGCACACCAACATGTGCCTTATCATCCACTTCATACTCCTCATTACGAGGCAGCAGGCCATCGCTCAACTCAACTTCAAGTTTACGATAACCAATATAGGCCCGCGCACTCGGTGTTATCTCCAGCTCAACCGCCAGCCTGATTTCCTGCGTACCCTTAAAATCTGAAAGACTGGTCACATCGGGCGCGGCAAAACCTTCCAGCAAGATAGCCATTGGCATTTTGCCCGGGAACACATAACGCACCTGCGCACCAATCGCCAGTGAAGCACCGGTCTGGTTATCTACAGGTGACGGAAAATCCAGAATCCCCGCAAAAATCTTCGCACCGACACCAAAGTGCAGCCCCCTTACATTGCCTTCATTACTACCCGAAACCAGGATCGAGCCAGTCGCCAGCAAATCATCTTCATCATTCAACAAAATGCCCAGGCCAATATCCGCGCCACCGTAACCAAAATCCGCATCCTGGGTTTTGTAGATCACCTCAGCCATTTCACTGCCCAGACGAAAATCAATCGCCGCCGCCATTGCTGTTGAAAATGGCGCGAGAGCCAGAATAAGTATTAATGCCCTATGTAGCATGAGTGTTTATCTCCCGTTCAATTTATAATTGTAATTATCTGAAATATTCTGAGTGCGAATATTACCATGTCTGCAACCCGCTCGCGCCAGCTTAATTTACCGCCACAGCCATGCCATAAAATACCCAGTTAAGGTATCATGCAGCCACACAAAACACCGATTCACAACAGGTTAATAATCAAATGCAAGCGCCACGTCAAATCGTCACCCCGTTCCGCCCGATTCCACTGGACGTGCCCGAGGGCATGAAGCCGAACGAGTTTTTCAACAGCACCGAAAACCTCAACGACCTGGTCAACAACAACGGCCTGCTGGTTAATCCCGAAAACCTGCTGATGTACCGCAAGGCGCTGGGCCACAGCAACGTGTTCGATACCTCGATCATCTACAACACCTCGCAGACCATCCTCAACCCGCTCGGCCGGCCAGTGCGCCGCACCCAGGTGCCGGTGGAAGTACGCAATGTCTGGAACCGCATGAACCAGATCATCATCGAATACATGCTCGAACAGTTCCCCGACCCGGCCGAGCACCTGGTGCTGGCCGGCGAAGCCAGCCTCGATGCCACCTGGCCGCTGACCTCGCCCGGCGTGCCCAGCATCCGCATGCTGCACAACCACTTCATCGTGTTCTCGCAGGCCGAACTGCAAAACGCCGAATGCGCCGACCACGACAACCCCAACCTCACCGACGGCGGCCAGCACAGCCTGTTCCAGGCCTACATGCACCAGGTCTACCGCGACTTCTTCAACAACGCGCTCGACCTGCAGATCCTGAAATCGGTCGAATCGCACGACTCCCAGCTGAAACTCACCGGCTACCCGCAGGGCCTGCCCTGCTGGGAAATACAGGGCGGCATCGACGCCCTGAAAAAACCCCAGTTCTGGAAAGAATACGACCTGATCCTGAAAGGCTTCATCGACTTCTACCGCGCGTTCTTCAGCCAGGTCTCATCGCGCAACGCACCACTGCCGAAAGACGCCTACTTCCCCGAACACGTCGAGGCCGAACTGCTGTTCAACAACTGCTTCCTCAAAGCCGCGAAAAAAGTCCGCGACCGCTGCGTCACCGACCCGGCCTATGCCAACGCCATCCGCTGGCAACCCGCGTTCAAGCAACTGATCTTCCGCAACGACGACGGCAAGCTGATCGTCACCATCAGCCAGAACTCGGTGGGTAATGCGATTACCGAGCTACTGGGCGTGGTGGTAAACCGTAAACCGGATGCCGAGGCCTATGAAAAGGCCGAGCCAGCGCTGATTGAGAAATTGCTGGAGGTAAGGAGGCGGTTGATTGAAGCGGATCTGGGTGAGGGGATTGGGACGGAGTATTGGGGCAAGGAGTAATTTAGCTCTTTAGTGTTTACTGCCTTGCCGTGCCAACCATAACTTTTGGTTGCGCGCTTGCTGGCGCACGTTACCTTTTTGTGCGAAACAAAAACGTAACCCAAAAAATTCGCCCCAAGCAGTTTGCGCTACGCGTCTCCGAGGCTTTCGACTTTGCCAACGGGTCGGTTCAACTCGCATCCTGCTCGACGAACCTCACAATTCATCCCTGAATTGTGACCCTACCAAAGCCAAAAGCCTCGGCAAACTGATAGGGGATAAAAAAATCATAAGAGAACATGCGTACGATTACGCTATGCTAATCGTACTTACGAGTTATTTACTCTTTTTGTTGACAACGCCCTTTTCCTTATAATAATCATCATATGATCTAAAAATTGAATCAACCAATCTAGTCGTACTAGATGTAACACGTGCAAGAACTTTCAATTGCTCAGCACATGCCAAACTATTTGTTTTATGTGGATAATTTAACTGATGATCAACCTCACCCCATATTTCCTCACTAAGTGTTCTCACCTGAACTTCACATGTCATTTTAAGACGTGATGCTGATCCAACCACATAATGTACGCTAGTATATAAAGTTTCACTTACTTGAACCTCAATATTTATTGATTCAAAATATTTTCTATATTCATCATCCCATGTTCTAGCACCTGGCCCTTCTATTAATCTATAGCTATTTTCAGCGAATATATCCTGTAACAAAGGATCAATATGCTGCATTTGTGAATTATGAAGATGGAGTATTCTTATGCCTGCAAGGTCATTTATTTCTGTGAGTAAATTTTCACTAGTAATTGTAAATTTAGTTTTTTCTTGCTTATGCTTAAGTATTTTTCTTTGCAATTTATCTCTTAAATGTTCCGGATCCTTCATTCTTGTTTTTATAGAATGAATATGTTTATTAAGCTCATCATTCTCACTTAAATATGTTCTGAAAACATTTAAAAAAGTTTCTATTTGACCAGCATGATTTTTATATTCTTCAACAAGCGCGTCAATAAGTATGCTTTCCTTCTTGTTGATTTTTAAATTAGCCATTACTGTCTAGTTCTTCGACTCTATTAATTATATTTGTAGAAATTGTCGAAAAAGTTTCTTTCGCTTGATCTTTTTGTGACTGGATAGCATTTTGCGTTTGCGACATTGCAATTCCTTCTAACTGAGAAGCAGGCACTAAGCTTGAGAAATCTTTTACTTGCCCCAGTTTGAAATCATTCATTTTTCCTACAGCAAAATCTGGATTAATTCCTCTCATAAGAGAAACGATTTGACTATGAATTTCTTTTTGAATTTTAATTAAGAATCCCGACTGAGTACTAGCGACTTCACCTCGATAAATCCTGAATCGTTCGGGAATATACCCTAGAAACGAAGGAGTACCAGGAAGTATGCATATGTCTTCTGGCGCCAAATCAGCAACTTGCGACCATTGCGTAATCCATGTGTATAATGTTTTTCCAAGTGTTTTAAGGGCTCTCAATGAAAACAGATCACATGCAACAGGGACGATAAAATAATCGCAATCAAGCAATATAACCCTATTTAACGGACCTATATTTGGTCCTGTGTCATAAAGTACAAAATCTGCATTAATTGACGTGGCCACTGAATTAACTAATCGACTAAAAGCTGTAGTCCCCCTAAACCCTTTTGCCTTTCTTAATGTACACTGCCCCCAGAATTCTGTTAATTCAATTTCAAATTCAGACAAACGTATATCACCGGGCAACAAAAAAAGGTTATCGTTTGACAACTGTATAGGGTTAATTACTTTTATATCACCTTCTGCCTCCGCAATGGGCTTCAAAGCCGTCCACAGTGTAGCGCCATTTTCACTATCAGAATTATCTAGCAAGTCATCTACAACAGCATCATCTACTAAATAAGATGTCAAATTACACTGCGGGTCAGAGTCGACTAATAGTACACGCTTACCTAGTTCTGCTAAGGCATATGCAATATTAACCGTTAGCGTTGTTTTGCCAACTCCGCCTTTATGGTTAAAAACAACTATTCGCTTTGATTTATGCCTTGTATTCACTAGTAGCCCTGTTCATTATTTATTTTCTTTTTGATTTTACCGCTCTCTTTCGTCTAGGTTTAAGATGAGCTATAGCAGCTTTTGCAGCATCTCGATCTGGTAACTCTTGTACAAATACTTCGCCAAATGCACCTAATTGCTTTTGACCTTTTGTACTAGGAACAAGCAATTCACTTCTACTAGCATTATCAACGGCCTTGGCGGCATTTGTAAACTTTCTTTGCGCTGCTTCCGTATTCAGTTTACTTATGTCAATTGTTTTAAAGTGTGGCGTGTCACGGTAGTGAGTTAAATAGTAAGCTAAAATCGCCACACGCTCGACATCAGTTCGAGGCTGCTTCTCTAATAAGAATTCTTTGGGAGACATTGTTCTATCTTCAGAAAAAGTTGGCGTTCCACTATTCGCATCGACAAAGACCTGTGGTTCTGCCATAGCGTTATTATTTGGTGCTGTCTTAATATCGAAGAAAGTGCTTACAGTTCTAAGTAGTCTCTCTTTGACCTCATCTGGCAAGGGCTGCATTATAGAAATAAGCGATGCTAGAGCCTGACTTTCATCATGCATAACTTCTATGTTGTCTTTGATCTCGTGTTTTTCAGTCATTAATTTACCTCTTATTACGCATACTTCTATAATAATTCTTTTGTATATTAAAATAATTCCATATATATCAGCTACTTAAATGATATTTTTAGCGATTCACATATAAGAATATAATAATAAATTTGAGGGTAATACATATTTATAAAAATTGCAACATTTATTTTGTTTCGCAAGTTATTGTATATAGGGGAGAATTTTATTATTTTCATCAATAACTTTACTACTATTGTGGAGTAACTCCTTTTTCTTCTACCTCAGGTATATGATTATTTAATAACCATAATTAAAAGCATCGCTGACAAACAAGATCAATGCGGCCATAGATCAATGGGGTCAGACTCGATTGATTTTCCATGCGCCAGCATGGATTAAAAAGCGTTTTTTTGTTTTTGATTTTACCCCCCTCACAACTTGCCGAACCCAGTAACTTTGGTAGTGCAAATCAGGCAGGACGCCTGATTTAGTTTCGCGAGCGGGATTGCGAGTCGAAACGTGCGCGTTGGCAAAGTTGCTGTGTTCGGGTACCCGCAGGGCAAGTTGTAGGTGGCGGCACTTTTTGGGTACTTTTTCTTGCTGTAGAGAAAAAGTACCTCGCCCGTGGGTGCGACTACCCACTACCACTAAAATATCAGCACGGCACGGTGCAACTACAAACCCTGCACCTGATTCCGCCCCAACTCCTTCGCCTTATACAGCGCCTTATCCGCCCGATTGATGATGCTTTGCGAATTATCGCCCTGAATATATGCAGCCACGCCAAAACTACTGGT
The DNA here is from genome assembly GCA_026196545.1 of Gammaproteobacteria bacterium. Taxonomy (GTDB): domain Bacteria; phylum Pseudomonadota; class Gammaproteobacteria; order SZUA-229; family SZUA-229; genus LH-M37. The sequence goes on along the minus strand of JAPHSZ010000096.1, from coordinate 23,330 downwards.
TTTATGTTGAACAACGGTGAATTCGTGGTTTTCTATTTTCAGCCTTATTTGTTCTGCCACCTGCTTCGCTTCGTTAAGGCTGGTTTCCGGCAGCACGATGATAAATTCCTCACCGCCCCACCTGCCGACTGAATCAACCTTTCTAATGCCATCCTGAACAACGGCGGCAATCTCTTTTAAGGCGACATCACCGACATGGTGGCCATATTCATCGTTAACCTGTTTAAAATAATCTACATCTAACATGATGATCGCCAGGCCCCTGTCATAACGCCTGGCGCGCTCGACCTCTTCATCAACATTATTTTCAATCTTCATGCGATTATTAATACCGGTCAATCTGTCGGTTGTGGCGAGCGACTCAAGGTTGCGTTCATTCAGGAAATTGAGTTTATTTGATTTCTCTATGACAAATGCGCTAAGCACGCCAAATGAAAACGCAGACACCAGCCACAGGAAATGCATAAAAAGAAAGTTGACCGGAAATGCAAAAGCATGGCTGAATGCCAACACAAGAAAACACAGGCTCAGGTCTTGCCTTTTGCCTTTCAAGCATTATCCTACCCCCCCATACAACCTGCCTCAGCTTCCAACTTAGATAACAGCAATTCGCCATGGACGGTGACAAATGAGACCTGTTCCAGTTAAAGGTCTCAGCCCACTTCAATTGCTATCATCTCAAAGAAGAAAGGTACACCGTTACTGTCACCTGATCTGCTTTGCTCAATGTACTAACAATACCCAGCATGGGTGAAGCCGATCTTTTTTCTGGCTCTGTGCGGTAAATATCCAGCGTTTTATTGAGGTACCTGGCGGGCTGGCTGGCGATTCGCGGGATCATCTCATTTCCGTGGCCATCTTTGCCGTGGCATCCTGAGCATTGCGCCATGAATATTTTACTGCCTTTGGTTGTTTGATCCGGTGATATTTCAGATCTGGGTTTTGCTTTCTGGGATGAGAAGAACAATGCAATGTTGACCCGGTCTTCACTATTCAGTTTTTTTGCCTGCTCCCTCATGAAGCTATTGTCTCGCTGCCCGGTTGCAAACATTTCAAACTGTTTCAACATGTATTTCGCATTCTGGGCCGCCAGATTGGGGATATTGTCACGCCTGCTATTGCCCGTTTCACCATGGCAAAACATACAGACCGCTGCCCTTTCTTCACCTGCAGCGATACCTTCTTCCAGCAATGCAGGGCTTGCCCGTCTAGCATCGAGCATAGTGTTCATCTTTGCTAGTTCATCGGCATACAATGTGAACGGCACAAATAAAACACTAAGAAGAATATATCTCATTATTATTTATTGTTGTATTTTTCAATCATTGTAGCAATAAAATAATAATCACATGTACGATAAGAAAAATAAAACGTGCTTTTTTCAGGACATTTCCCTGCTGATTAATATACTTTTAGCTAATATTTATAGATTATAATGCTGTGGTTTTAACAGGAATGACTAAGGTAGCGAAGAATATGACTGACGATCAAAATCAAAAGTACATTTACTATACTAAAATGGCATGGGCTATTTATACTCTGGTGACCATTGCCATTATCGTTGTACTTGTCTTATTTGTCGCTCAGGATAACGAAGAACGGTTTTTCTATAGCTTAATGCCTGCCGCAGCAGCTTATGTTTTTCGCCCGATGAATAAACCCTTTAGCAAACTCATTTTTAAATTTACCGGCGTTTCTCATCCTGCAAAGGAAGAATGAGCTGCCCACCGCCTGATAAAACGGGGGCCAGATAACCACAGTGGCTAACACTGAAGCACAGTAAAAGGTTTCAGATTCTGCCTTTTATCATCCCCAACAACAAACCAGCCAGAACGTGAAAACCAATACCAAAATCGATGCCCTGGTCCCCTGGCGCCCCGATTTCGACAGCAACAACCCCCTGTTCGACCCGCTGCGTCCGCTGCTCACCCCGTTCCGCGAATTTGTCGAATGGCCGGGGCTGGCGGCCTACCAGCAACTGCTCGATAGCATCGAACCGCCACTACGAACCCAGCATGGAGCCACGCTGAAAATCATCGCCCAGGAGGGCAGGCCCAGCCACTTCGAGCAGCATTACGCACCGCGCATCTTTCTGCATGGTGAAATCCAGACCCGCACCAAAAACTGGCACGACTTCTTTCAGCTACTGACCTGGTTCATCTTTCCCAAAACCAAAGCGGTGATCAATGCGATCCACATTCCCCGGGCAAGACAGCGTATCGAAAGCGGCGAGGTCGGGCGGCGCACACCGGTCGAGAACATGCTCTCGCTGTTTGACGAAGGTGGTGTGGTGATCACCAGCAGCGACCCTGCCCTGCTGCAACTGGTCAGGGACTTTAAATGGAAGCAGCTGTTCTGGCAGCACCGTGATGAGCTGGCCGGCCGGTTTGAGTGCACCACCTTCGGCCACGCCATGTACGAAAAGGCACTCGCGCCCTACATCGGCATGACCGCGAATGCGATCTTGCTGGTTGTGGATGAGGGCCACTTTGCCAGGCCAATAAACCAGCGCCTCGCCCGGATCGATGCGCAGCTAGCGGCCATCTTTGCGGCCGGTGAGCAGTATCACCAGCCGCACGACCTCAACCCGTTTCCGATACTCGGTATGCCGGGCTGGCACGCGGGTAATGATGTTGAAGCGTTTTACGACAACCGCAATTACTTTCGAGCCGGTAGAAGAACCAGTCATAAACAGGAAAATTAAAACCGTTTCTCCCTTTGTTCTATGTATCAAAAATGATGCATATCAATTTTGCCTCAAGCTATTGTTTTAGCTTTCTTTACACCTGCTCTCGCTTATTTGTGTTTCATCAATGAAACACTATTGTAGATTTCCGCATTGATCTGTTTTCATTATTTGCAATTAAAACAGGACATTAGAAACCTGGTATAAGAATTGCCCGCTTATTTATATCTATCAAGATAATAAACAGGAGAGCGCCATGAACTCAAAAAATTCAATCCAGACAACACAATATCGCCGGTGCTGGATAAAGATTCAAGCCCTGCTATCGGCATTTCTCTTTAGTTTTCTTATGGTGGTAGCCGGGAGCGCGAGCTACGCAGCCGATGGCGGTGACTTTTCACTGGACCTGACTGCTGCCGCGCCGTTTACCTATGACCACACTATCGGCGGTGGTGCCTATAACGACCGTACCGTGGGCAAGAATGACGATATCGTCGAGTCGCTGGAGGGCTCGGATTTTTCCTGCGGCGATACCGTGACCTATTTAACGCAGGTGACGGTGGATGCCGGTGCCATCGGTGCCCAGACCATCGAAATCGATTATGAATTTCTGGCTGATACCACCGGGCAATCCGGCGCGGCTTTAACCGATATTCTTGGTGTCTCCATTAACTATGGCTGTGCCATCAATGGTGCTACGCCCGATGGCGCGTGTAACGCTGGCGCTACACCCCGCCCTGAAGGACTCGACTCGGGTATTAGTGATGATGCTGGCAGTTCTGCGCTGTTAACTTATGAGGGTCTGACCGGTCCAATCTTTGTCGCCAAGTCGGTGCTGGAGGGAACAGTGCAGATCAATGACCTGGAGGCCTCGGAGTCGGTGGTTGTCCGTACCGATGTGTTGCTGGAGTGCCAGGCAGGCAGCAATCCCACCGGCAACCTGCAGGGCGCGATAGTGGCAGCGCGGGCGGTTGCACCGGCACCACTGGATGCAATCAGTGTCGGTAACCAGACCGTACCATTCCTGCATATCGGTAACCTCGGTTTTGCCGAACTCTCGGTGATTAAGACCGTGACCGAAGAAAATGGCAGCTGCCCCGGCGTAGAGACGCTGGCCATTGCCGAGAGTGACACCGTCAAGTACTGCTACGAGGTGAGCAACGTCGGCACGCAACCGGTGTTTAATCTTAATCTTGTCGATGACAACGGTACGCCGGGTGATAGCGGTGATGACTTTGCCATTGTGATCAGCAGCGGCCTGAGCGACGAGGACACTGACGGTACTGCCGATGACCTGGCTGCGGGCGGCACAGCGTCCGGTTCTGCTCTTGTGACCATCACAACCGGCTTTGGTGGCTCGGTCACCAATATTGTTTATGCCAATGGCGAACCGGTGGAACAGGAAAACGATGATGCCACCGTGACCGTCACCCTGGCACGCGGCCTGCTGATTGAGAAGCGTGCCGTGCTGGCCAGCGTCGCCGATCCCGAGTGGGCCGATTGCGCTGACCCGATCGATGCGGCCTCGGGTGAAGACGTGGTATTCTGCTATCGCATTACCAATACCGGTGATGTCGACCTGTATAACCTGACCGATGTACTCGATGACAACGCCACCGACCTGAACCTGGCTGATGACTTCAATGTGAGCATCACCGGGCTGCTCGATCTTGATGCCGATACCCAGATAGACGACCTCGGCTCAGGTGCGATTGCACATGCCTTCTCCGCTCCGGTCTCCATGGATTTTGCGGCACCGCACACGCGCACCAACGTGGCCACGGTAGATGCCGATGATATCGACCCGCAGACTGACACCGCAGTGGTCAATGTAATTCGTCCTTCCGGGCAGTGTTCGATGGATGTCACTATTTCCACCGACGGCAGTTGTCCAGCAGGTGAGGAAGTCTTTATCCTCACTGGTACCGAGGTGACCTGGTGTGTCAGCATGTACAACGGCATTCAGGCCGACCTGGCAACGATACTGGCCAGTTACACCACCGATGGTGGCCAGAACTACACGGCCATGGGTGACCTGGGGCCACTGGCAACTGGCGGCACTGCCTCGGCACAGTTCAACCAGATCATCGCTGATGACACCACGCTGGAGGCCACGGCTGTAGCCACCGATGTCTACGGCAATATCTACAGCTGTGACGCAGATGATGCCAAGGCCAACGTAGTTCACCCCAGCCTGAATATCATCAAGACCGTGGTGGTTGCCTCCGATGGTGATTGCGCCAACAGTACCGATCCACTCGACGTGGTCGCCGGTACCGAAGTCAATTACTGCTACGAGGTCAGCAATACCGGTGATACCGACCTGGTGAATGTAGCGGTCACCGATGACAAACTCGGTGCGATCGGCAACATCCCTTCGCTTCTGATCGGGGCGAGCCAGACCATCAAATCTGGCGCCGTGGCTATTCCAGTCGATACCGATAATATCGGCACCGCTAACGGCGAGGATGTAAACGGCTTCCCGGTCAATGATAACGATGACGCATCTGTGAATGCACAGTTTGCCGATGTGGTCGTCGATAAGGCAGCACCTTCAACGGTGGTGGTAACTACCGACAACAGCATCGATTACACCGTTACCGTTAGCAATACCGGTGATGCCACCGCGCTGAATGTGGTGCTGACCGACCCTATGCCAGTGGGCTTCGTCTTCGATGCCGATGGTGTTGACCCGCTCTGCCTCTCTGATGGCGGCACCCCACCGAGCGTCAGTTGTGCGCTGGGTGACATTGCCCCGTCTGGCAGCGTTGTCCTGAGCTTTAGCGGCAGCACCACACTGGCCTCAGGCGAGCTGTTCAATGAAGCCTGTGCCACCACAGATACGCCGGAGATCTATACCGACAATAACTGTGATGACACCACCACCCGTGTCGCCCCCGGGGCAACCCGTACTATCGGCTTCTGGGGCAACCACCCTGACTACATGGCCATGTGCCTTGAAGCCAGTGACTGGCAGGTGGATCTTGGCTTCTACAGCCTGGATGCCTCAGGCGATGCAACACTGCAGCAGCAGTTGCTGAGCGACAGCATTGGCATCATCAAAACCAATATCGCCAAAAACACCTGCGGTGATCACCGTGACAAGGTGCAGAAGACACAACTGCAGTCAGGCCGCCAGGTGCTGGCCGCCTACTGTAATGTGACACTGCTTGGCGGCGGCTTCGATGGCTTTGGTGGCTATGCTGACTTCGACACATTCCTGCAGGCATGGTTTGATGCGGCAAATGTCGAAGCCGGTGAGGATGAGGCTGATGCTATCCACGAGATGCTGGCACTGGGTGGTATTGCCGACGCCTTTAATAACAGCGGCGATGACATCCCGCTCGACGTTAGCCCTGGCCCGGCCAATCCACACTTTGCCTGGACCGACCCAACCAGCCCGGCACAGTGCCCACCTAAAAACAATGGCAATGGTAAAGGCAATGGCAAGGGACAGAAGCCTGGTGAAGAAGGTTCGGCTGCTGGCAGTTTTGACCCACTGCTGCCACTGATGATAGTGATCTCGATGCTCTATCTCTGGCGCAGAAACAAAGTAAAGAGTTAAATAATCCCTCCTCTTAGGCGGTCATCTGACCGCCTTTTTTTTGCCTGTTATAAATTAGTGTGGAGTGATATCGTGTTTTTCCATTTGCCTGTAGAGACCAACTCTTGAGATGCCAAGCTCACGTGCGGCTTCACTGACATTGTGATGACACCGATGCAGGGCATCGTTGATGGCGCGGATTTCCGCTTCGTTGCGAGCCGTTTCCAGGGTGATGCGCCGGCGTTTCCTGTCACGCCGCTCAATACCCAGGTCCTGTCGCTGAATCAGTGGCCCTTCGGCCATGATGACGGCGTGTTGTACACGATTAATGAGTTCACGCACGTTGCCCGGCCAGGAGTGATGGCGCATTGCCTCAATCGCCTCTCGGCTAAATCCGCCCGGGCCGGCCTGGCCATGAATGTGAAATCGCTGAAAGAAGTAGCGTGCCAGTAGTTCGATATCACCATTACGTTCCCGCAGTGGCGGCACCTCGATATTAACGACATTAAGGCGATAGAACAGGTCTTCACGAAACACGCCCTGCTGAATTTTCTGTTCGAGATTAGCATGCGTCGCAGCGATGACACGCACATTAATAGGGATATCACGGCTACCACCAATACGACGCAGGCTACCCTGCTCCAGTACCCGCAGCAGGTTGACCTGCTGTTCTGCTGGCATATCACCGATCTCATCAAGAAACAGGGTGCCGCCGTTGCACGCCTCAAAGCGGCCAATCATTCTCTGATTAGCGCCGGTATAGGCACCTTTCTCGTGGCCAAATAGCTCCGCCTGTATCAGGCTGGCGGGCAGTGCAGCACAGTTGATGGCATCGAACGGGGCTGAGCAAAGCGGGGATTGTCGATGAATGGCTCGTGCCACCAGTTCCTTACCGGTACCACTTTCGCCAGTCAGCAGCACGCTGCTGTGGCTGTTGGCCACCCTGGCAATGGTTCTTTTCAAACGCTGAAGAGGCGGGCTGCTACCGATTAGTTGATCTTGTTCTTCTTCTGGGCAGGCCTGTGCTTCGACCTGATGCCGCAGTGCCAGCATGCCGAAGGCATGACCGACAATGATGCGCAGCCGATCGTACTCCGTGGGTAGCTGATGGTAGTCAAAAAAGGCGTGAGTAATGAGTCCACATAAGCGTTCCTGCTGCTGCCACTGTTCAGGCAGCAGCGCGATCCAGATACAGTGCCAAGATTCACTGACTAACTGTTCGAACAGATCCAGGGCAGCATCGTCGGTACACTTTGGAAACTGCACCAGCACCACCGCGCTCACACTATTATTGAGAGTTTCGTTGGCATGCACAGTATCACTTATCTGCGATAGCTCCATTCCCAGTTGCTGTGTATCGACAAGCCCGCTCTTTTCCCCTGAATCCAGATTCCAGTAATAGAGCGGACGGGAACGGGCGTTAAATTCCTGTCGAACATTTGATGATAGCTGTGGCGCTGTTTTCATATAATGCCAACCTGTCGTACAAGTATAGGAAATATCCCAAAGCTGCCTTATATTATTAATATTACTGCCGTCTATTTTGAAATAACAATGCAGATATCATGTAATTAGGCTTAATTATGGGCAGTTTGTGGGGCCTGCACGGAGATGACAGGCCACCCTTTAGCAGTGAAAGAACTTATTTCCAATAACCCTGTCAAATTTTCCTAATGAAATCCCCCAAAATTTTCTTCATCATTTTTATCTGTTTGTTTATCACCGCCTGTGATAGCCAACAACCACCCGCGCCCATTGAAAAAAACACTAAACCCCAAAGCGCTCCTGTAGAACCCCGCCCGGCTCTGGATTTATCAATTGATAACATCACTACTGAACCTCAACAAAATAACAATGCGTTATTTATCAAAGAGAACGAAGCGACAGAAGCAAATAGTGTCTTATTCAAAACACTGAGCAAAAACAGAACCAAAGACAAAATTAAATTAAGCGGTAAATTTCTCACCGATGAAGAAAAACTTGAAAACAGTGAATACCTTGATTCGGTCGAGGGCATGCAAATTAACATTGAGGGCGAGTTTGAATAAACGGTAACCCCGGCTAAAATTCACCATACAAGCAAACAGCATAAACAATATGACTGTAACCACAGGCAGTCGAGCAATGTGTTTAGAGATAATCATAAATACCCCTACACAAAATCAAAAAAACACTGAGATAAATAAGGCTTGCTTTTATATCCATCAGTTCAGGCATGCTAATCTACTCGGCTACAAACTCCCGCCGCGTATCACATCCACCAGCTCACCGCATTGTTGATTAAGTTGCTGCCAGTCGTCCGGCATATTTAGAACAGCGACAGTACCCGTCGTCATTAACTTGTCACCCTTATAAAAATGCTCACCCACATTGGCAAGGCGCAACAGCAAATCTTCAAAGCCGGGATTATGACCAACAATCATCGGCCTTTTAATATCTGTGGGAATATCCGCCAGCACCACCAGCAACTGCTCGACACTGGCGTTGTAGATGCGTGCATCCTGTTTGATCCTGCTTGTACCAACCCCTTCTGCGACATAGCCACTGGTGGTCAGCGCCCGTGTCGCATTTGATGTGAATATAATATCCGGCCGGTAACCATGATTACCCAGCCAGTGGCCGATATTTTTGGCTTCATCTACACCACGTTCGGTCAGAGGACGTTTCAGGTCATCGACATCCATTTCCCAATTGGCTTTGCCATGGCGCATAATGAATAGCTTCCGATTTTTACTACCTTTACTCATAACTACCTCCACAGTTTTCCTGGATCATCTGATTAAAACATATTTAAAGCGCTGAATTCCTTTTTTATGTTTATTGCACTGTCTATACTTAAAAAAATTAACCACTTTTGCTATTGATGCCATGTCGAATATAGTTTCCTATCGTGCTCTTATTCGTGGAATAGAGAAAGTCTATTTCAAGGTATCACTGGTCATATTACACAGGCGCATGGATAGCTATCACACGATTGCAACACATCAGGAGCACGCCCGTGATATTAAATCACCATTACAGGATTGTGTTGATATCATTATTGGATATGCTCTGGATAATCCTAAGGTTATCTACCGTATTGATCAAAGCATAGATAAACATACTACCATTCATTTATCTGAGCACAAAAACAATCTGGCTGCCCACCTGTACTGTCAGCCAGATCATGAGCACCTCAGTGATCTATCAAGATATTTCAAAGCACGAAGCGCGGGTTTTGAGCTTTACCCCTGCATTCAGGAAAAACTTGAGCACAGCATCTGGGACCATATTCACTCAACTTTAAGGTGTGCCAGGCTTGGCGATCAACGCTGTTCAAAAATGCATGCAGACATAGCCAGCCATGCCTGCAAGGAACTTGCACACTATTTGAATGAGGAGGATTATCAGACATTTACCGATGAAGTTGAAGACCATCTAAATATCTTAAAATCTGATCAACCGGATAAGACTTTGTAAATACTACAATCTATTTTTTATATTGCTGCTTCAATCGCATCAACACAAAAACTATGGCAACATGTCGCAATGAAAACATATCTGGTTGGCGGCGCAGTTCGCGATGAATTACTCAATTATCCTTTCCATGAAAAAGACTGGGTAGTTGTTGGGGGCACAGTTGAAGAAATGCTGGCGCAGGGCTTTCAGCAGGTCGGCAAGGACTTCCCGGTTTTTCTTCACCCGGACACTAAAGACGAACACGCGCTGGCGCGTACCGAACGCAAGACTGCACCCGGTTATAAAGGTTTTGCTGTGCATGCTTCACCCGAGGTGACACTGGAGCAGGATCTGGAGCGGCGCGACCTGACCATCAATGCGATTGCCAAAGACCAGGATGGCAATATCGTCGACCCATTCAATGGCCAGCAGGACATTCACGACAAGATTCTACGCCATGTCTCGCCGGCTTTTGCCGAAGACCCGGTGCGTATTTTACGCGTGGCGCGGTTTGCCGCACGCTACCTGCATCTGGGGTTTATTGTTGCCGATGAAACCATGCAGCTGATGAAGGACATGGTCGCTGCCGGTGAGGTCGATGCGCTGGTGCCGGAGCGGGTCTGGCAGGAAATGGAAAAAGCGCTCGGCGAGCGCTCACCTTCGCGCTTTATTGAAGTACTGCGCGACTGCGGTGCACTCAAGGTAATTCTGCCAGAACTGAATTGCCTGTTCGGTGTACCACAACCAGCAGAACATCACCCCGAAGTCGACACCGGTATCCACACACTGATGGTGTTACAGCAGGCCTGCAAACTCAGTCAGGCCACCGATGTGCGTTTTGCCGCGCTGATGCACGACCTCGGCAAAGGCACAACACCACAGGAAGAATGGCCCCGGCATATCGGCCACGAGGCACGTAGTGCTGATCTGGTGCTGGATATATGCAAACGCCTGCGCATTCCCAACGAATACCGCGACCTGGCCGAACGCACTGCACGTTTTCATATGCACTACCACCGCGCGCTGGAACTAAAAGCATCAACAATTGTAGAGACACTGGAAAAACTCGACGCCTTCAGAAAACCGGAACGCTTTGAAAAATTCCTGCTTGCCTGTGAAGCTGATGCCCACGGCCGTACCGGTTTTGAAAACCAGTATTTTGAGCAGAGTGATTATTTCAGAAAAGCTTTTAAGGCCGCGGGTAATGTTGATGTCGCCGCCCTGCGCGAACAGGGTTTTGAGAACCTGGCACTGGCCAATAAGATTAAGCAGGAGCGGGTTCGTCTGGTAAAAGAAGTTAAGGGTTAAATTATCAGATTGCCATGAATGAAAAGGCCAGCAAGAGCAATAGCGTTGTATGCACTATGTAGGATTATTGACGGATACACACTTTTAAAGGTATCTCTAAAGTAACCAAACACTATTGATGGAACAACAATACTTATTGCCCATAAAGGCGGGTTCGTCAATGTATGCAAACCAACAAACAAAACTGACACCACTACATTTGCCGAAGTGATTCTTAATAAATTTTTCTGGCCCCATTTATATTTAGATAATTGCCCCTGAATAATACCGCGAAACAACAATTCTTCAATAAATGGCTGCCAGATCAAAACAGATATAAACAGGCCCCAGTGAAACTGAATGCTTGATGAAAATACTGGCACCCAGTCATAAATAAACCAAAGTGCGACTACACCTGAAAGTATCGCAGCAATAAATCTTACATCCAGATAAAACTTTGGGCATTTCAACAAGCCAACATCAAGCAGCACTTTTTGCAAAGCCATTGGTCAGCGTTAAATCTGAAATCTCGACCACTACACCATTAATAGTGAAGATACGTTCCTGCAATGTGCCACCACTGCCACCGCCATCAATAATAGTCGTATCTGAACCTGCCCCGACAATGTTTACCGCTTCTGTAATATCAAGATCACCATCAACTGCAGCATCTTCATTGGTGCCGGCAATCGTTAACGTATAAGTACCCGCTCCAAGATTAATAATATCGTACTCGGTTGAATTGGCATTTTCGTTTGCGAAAACAATAGCATCACGTAATGTAGGGCATGAATAAGGTCCTGTGCCTGTGCAACTTGATGGCACAGCATCTGCCGTCCCTGCCACATTAATTGTTACACCCTCAGTCAAGGACACAGGTTCATCAGCATACAAAGGCCCACTCATTACTAACGTTAATGCTGACAGGGCAAGCGCTTTGCCTGATATTTGCGTGATTTTTTTCATTTTAAATCTCCAGTTTTTTCCTCATTTAATAAATATAAAACTCACTACACCCACAGCATGGAATAATGACAACTCCCAACTTACTCTTTAGTTCCCGTCATTTTTCTCCAGCCGACATATCCCAATGCAATCATCAGGATTGCAGGCAATACCGGATCAAATCTACCCTTCAGGTTATATGAACAGAAACCGCCACCACCACTGGTATCAACCCAATCTCCACTAACAAAAGCCACTTCCTTGCCTTCGTCGGTTGCTTGCATCCAGGTAGTGTATGAATACCAGCCATCAGGTGTCATTCGAATCTGAGACTCACCATTGCTGGATCCACCGTTTTCAAGGTCAATACCACCTCGCGCAACTACTACGGGCACTTCATAAGTTTCACCAAAATTCAGCGAACGACTTATGTAGAGATCAAGATCAATCGCACCTTCAGAAATTGATTCGCGTTGATTCAACTCTGTACCCCAGGCCACATAAAAAAGCTCCTTCCTCTGGCAATCATGCACATTCGTGGTATCTTCTGCTTTTGGATCTCCTGATGGACAGGTAGCACTCACTGAACCCGGAGTACCAACCAGGCGCGGCTCCTTGACACTTCGATCTTTTGGCAGCTTCGACAGGTTACGCTGCGTATCCCATGTCTTACCACCATCTTTTGATCGCCGAAGATAGAAATCATAATTTTCTTCTACGGTGAAACGAGCTATCGCCTGATCGGGTGTATATGAAAAACCAACAGCAATGAAGTCATCAACAATAATGGCGCGGTGAGCCCGAGCATCATCAATTGGATTATCAGTACTTCTATCACTCATCTCTGCCGAACTCAGGTTCAGTGGATCAGCATTATTTAATGCTGTTGAAGGGTCACCACTTCCAACAACCACGGGTGTCAGATCTTGTGGTCGCCAGCCAACACCAGTAGTGGTTGGCTCTAATGGATCCCAGCCTGCAGGCACATGACCAATACGTGCCATAATATCTGACGGACCACCCTGATCTTCCACACCCTGTTTCCAGAGCATGATCAAACGCGTGCCATCTGCCTTACCGGGCGAACCCTTGGCAACAAAGCGCACACGGCGGGCATTTTCAAGTGGGTCACTAACAATCACGCCTGCACCAGCAGGAACAGGACCTGAAGCTGGGTTATCAAATTCAAACATATGGTAGATGACATACTTACCCTTCAGCGCATCAAGACCTTTTCTTTCTTCATAGGCAAGAACGGCCCATGCCTTTCCTGGTGAGGTTGGATGTTTACCAATGAAAATATTAGGTCGTGAGGCACCTGGATTAGAGGGCGCATTATCAGTAATTATTTGTGGCGTGCTCCATGAGCCAGTTGCAAATGTTTTATTGGACAGCCAGCTATACCAGATATCTGTTCCATTACTGGTCTTGGCACCACTGCCACCATCACCGGGACCTTCAGCATCACCTGGCTGCAAACCTTCCGGGTCTTCCTGCCATGCAATAGCATTACCACCGCCACCACCACGAGGAACTTCACTTTTCGCATCACGAGAACCATCCGTTAACCGATCAACTGAAATCAAATTAATTGTGTCAGCAGTATTCACCAAACGCGCCACATAAATACAACTGTAAGGCACCTGAATCACACCGGGATCAAGACTAAGGTAAGGTGCAGTATAGTCAACAAGACCCTGAACACCAGATGGGCAATACTTGTCCGGCCAGGTCACCATAATGTTATTACCATTACCCGGGGCAAATATATTGGGTTTGTCTGAATCACCGTAGTAGTTCATTGGAGCAAGTCCACCAGAACCATCTACACCATTTCCATCAGGATCGTAAAAAGCACCTGCATCTGTTTGCGATGCGGTGTTTGAAATGTTTAATGGAGCCGACCAGGTATCACCATCATCTTTTGACCATGAGACAAAAGTATCACGTGCCGAATATATTTCGCCTGCATAATTCCATGACTTAAAGTTAGAATTTACTGCATCACCAAAAACAGTAACCAGCGTACCATCAGTCAGTCGGACAATTTTTCCTTTATTCGCTGCATTTTCTGCTGCGGGAGCGCCCGTTAGACTTGATAAATATTTATTGTCGTGCAACCGCACCTTTGATGCAGCCAGAATTGTTGCGGAAAACAAACTTATTATTAATAAGGTTAGCAACTTTTGTTTCCATATCTTCATGTCTATCTCCCGGTAAAATATGGTATTTTCTGAATATGGCAAAATTGTAGGTTTTCTATAAATTGTTGTAATTGATAATGATCAGTTTGAAAAAATTAATATTTACATCAATATCACTCTTCACTTTAATACATCACCAATTACTCAAGATAGCTCTGTTGTTATTAGTTCCAGAAAACCACCTCATAACCTGCATCGTTATCATTAAAAAAAGAGTACACCCTCTGTTAAAAATTATTAACATAGAAAAACCATGCTAATAACATCCTATAAGATGAATAAAAAATTTGATTCGGTAAACTGCACTAACGTGAAATGGGTCGGGCGTGCACATTGTGAGAAATGTCACATTCGCCAGGTGATGTTTTTTTCTGAACTGCCACATGAAGCCTTCGATGATATCCTGCACCAAATATCATCTGTACTTTATGAGGCTGGCTCAGATAAAAATTTTATCTATTCAATAAGACACGGCCTAGTTAAACTTATACATATCTCACGAAATGGTTCTTACAAAATAGTACGCCTGCTAGGCCCTGGCACAGCTATTGGTCTTGAGTTGCTTGATGGTGCTAGCAACTATCACCATACTGCGACAACCATCAGTGAAGTTGATTTATGTAAAATCGCAGTTTCGACAGTCGAAAATATTGGAAACCAATATCCCAGGCTAATTAGAAAAGTTAGTAAACGACTTCAGAACCAGCTCGATATTGCCGACCAGTTGATTATTGCTGGGCACTGGCACTGTAAAACAACGCATAGCTCGTCTAGCACTAATGCTCGATAAACATTATGCCAGTAAGAATAAAAGAAAATGTTGAACAGGCCAATAAGATTAAGCAGGAGCGGATTCGGCTGGTGAAGGAAGTGAAAAGCTAAATATAAGACTCGACTTTTTTCAGTACCAATCTGAATGCTGTCATTCTAGTTATTAACAGCGCAATAACCACACCCAATGTATTTGCCACCATGTCGGCAAACTCGGCCATGCGTGCGGGATCAAAACTCTGCACGTATTCCATCGCCACGCCCATGGCGACAAAACCAAGCGCATACATGGTGCGCTGTCTTTTCAGGTGATAAAGCTGCGCAAACCAGCCCATCAAAATAAAATAGGCCAGCGTGTGACCAATCTTGTCGTAAAAGGGTATCTCTAAACCCGAATCAGGAGGGTGGCTGGTCACCGACAGATAAATCACTATCGCAACCAGTGCATAGCCCATGGCCAGCCAGAGTTTTTTATAACGGTGTATAGGGTTTTCCGGCATCATAAAAACGTCACTTAACAAACATCAGCAACAACACAAGGCCTAATACCATACGATAAATGACGAATGGCATCATGCTTATTTTTTCCAGTAGTTTGAGGAAAAAATGAATACAGGCGTAGGCGCTGAGTGCGGAAATCAGCGCACCGATCATCAGAAAATTAATATCGGTAACACTAGCAACCTGCACATATTCCAGGGTTTCCAGACCACCGGCCAGTACAATAACGGGAATAGACAACAGGAACGAAAAACGTGCGGCTGACTGGCGCGTCAGGCCCAGCATCAATGCCGCAGTAATTGTGATGCCGGAACGTGAAGTACCGGGGATCAGGGCAATCGCCTGTGCAATACCAATGATCAGCACATCTTTCCATTGCAGGCTGTGTTCATCACGGTTTAAATTTTTATTGCGGTCGGCCAGCCACAATAAAATACCAAAGAAAATAGTGGTGACCGCAATAACCAGCGGTGTACGTAAATGATCACTGATAATGTCCTTGAATAACAGGCCAGCCAGACCAACCGGAATGGTACCGAGCAAAACCGCCCAGGCCAGGCGACTATCCGGCGTGTGTTTGCCACGCAGGGAAGCCAGCCACTCGATGAACATTTTTGCCAGTTGCTTGCGAAAATAGAAAACCACAGCGCTTAATGTGCCGGCGTGCACAGCAACATCAAACGCCAGCCCCTGATCCGGCCAGTTGGTGAGCACCGGCACTAAAATCAAATGCGCCGAACTGGAGATCGGCAGAAACTCGGTTAGCCCCTGAACCAGCGCAAGAATAATGACCTGAATAATATCCACGTTTTACAATCTTCCTCTAAGATCCTGCATCAAAAACCCTCGCAAGGGCTCATCGTAATTTTTTGTTAATGCCATGACTTTAAACCGCTCACCCATTTCCGATGGCATAGTCAGTGTTTTTATCTGTTGCGACAATAGCACCTGATTTTTTACATCATCAGTGGCCTGTCGCTGATACAGTTCATCCAGGCCCGAAGCCATTAAAAACATCGCCTGTGAAGTATAGCCGCTGACATTAAAACCGGCGTCAACGGCGGAGTAGGCCACATCGGTAAAATCTACAAAGGTAGTGATGTCCTGCAACCCCGGATACCAGAGCGGGTTGTCGTGGGCGCGATGCTGATAGTGGCACATTAATGTTCCACTCTGGCGTTCTTCGTGATAATACTCGGCAGCCGCATACCCGTAATCGACCAGCAGCACCATGCCTTGCTCCAGCGTGGCCGCAATCGACTGTAGCCAGCCTGAAACGGCTGGATTAAATTCGGAACAATAACCATCGGGCAGTTTACTTTCGATTCTTTGTTCAATATTGCGAATCGCTGATTCAATATTTTTTTCTGCTACTTTATATTCCGAGGACAGTACATTGTTTTCACAATGCACGCACAGCATCTCGACTTCGCCCCGATTGATTCGAAAACATTCCACCGGCATGGCATCGAGCACCTCATTAGCAACCACGACGCCACTGAATTTGTCTTCTGGCAAACCGTCCAGCCAGACTACGCGATCAAGCAAATGCCTGGCTTTCTGTTTGATCGTAGCCTGCTGACGCTGTTTCAGACTGGCGCTGAGTTCAAGAATCAGATAGCGCTCAGGCAATGCATCAAGCTGTTCCAGCTTCAGCAGCATGTCGGCAGCCATGACACCGGAGCCGGCACCAAATTCCAGCACGCTTGCTGATGTCATTGTCGATAAAACATCCGCCACCTGCCTTGCAATACACTGAGCAAACAGAGGGGAGACTTCGGGCGCAGTAATAAAGTCGCCCTCGACACCAAACTTTCGCAAATCGCTGCTGTAATAACCAAGGCCCGGCGCGTACAGCGCCAGCTGCATGAACTCGCTGAACGGAAGCCAGCCGCGTGCGAGATTGCATTGTTCCTCTATCTGCGCACACAGCGCCTGGCTCCAGGTTCTGGCTTCGGCATCGGGCTCGGGAAGGACAGCAACAGCCTGCTGTTTAGAGTGTGGTTCATTCATGCATTATGTGCGATTATTAATATTCAGATTTATGTTGGAGAAGCAGTGATGGATTCTACCCCAGATAGCGCTATGAATGAAAAAGTTGCCCTAATCACCGGCGGTGCCAAGCGCATTGGCGCCGAGACCGCGCGCACCCTGCACGCCGCGGGCATGAATATCGCGATACATTATCGATCTTCACAACAGGAAGCCGATGAGCTTTGCGCCGAACTTAACCTGATTCGCGATAACTCGGCCTCGGTGGTTCAGGCCGATCTCGATGACGACCACGCCTACGGCAAGCTGATCGAAGATACGATTGAAATCTGGGGGCATCTCGATGTACTGGTCAACAATGCCTCCAGCTTTTTTCCAACACCGGTTGGCACAATCACAATGGGGCACTGGCATAATCTGATCAACAGCAACCTGAAAGCGCCGTTGTTTCTATCACAGGCAGCGGTGCCCTTTCTTAAGGAGACCCGCGGCTGCATTATCAACATGGTAGATATCCACGCTTTTCGCCCGATGAAGGAGCACCCGGTTTACTGTGCGGCCAAAGCCGGTCTCGCCATGCTGACACAATCACTGGCGAAAGAACTGGGCCCTGAAATTCGTGTTAACGGCATCGGCCCCGGTGCCATTTTATGGCCGGACAATGATATGAGTGACAAAACCAAACAACATATCATCGAGCGCACGGCACTGAAACGCCACGGTGAACCCAGAGACATCGCCAAAGCCATCCTGTTCCTGGTGCGTGATGCCGATTACATCACCGGCCACATTGTGCCGGTGGACGGCGGTCGATCACTCAATATATAAACACCATGTCTGCAAGAATCGGCCTCATCAGTGACCTGCATTCAACACTGGCACCACTTCAGGAGGCACTGGCCATTTTTGAACGCGAGCAGGTTGATAGTATTATCTGTGCCGGCGACATTGCCGGTTATGGCGAGAAAAAAATACTGCACGATGTCGCGCCCTTGATCGACCTGCTGGAAGAACATAAGTGCCTGATGATATCGGGCAACCACGATCACTGGTCAGATGAATACACCAGCATAAACAAGGACAGGGTCATTGCTTTTTTTAACAGCCTGCCCACCCATCTGGAACTGGAAATCGAGGGCAAATGCATTTACGTGGTTCATGCCAGCCCGCCTGACCTGGAACACGGCGGCATTAAACTGCTCGACCCGGAAGGCCGGGTTTATGAAGACAGAAAAATTCACTGGGCCAACGAGCTTAAAAACTTAGATGCCGATATTTTAATTACCGGACACACGCACCAGATTCTTTGTGAACAATTAGGTGATATTTTATTAGTGAATCCCGGCAGCACGGTTTTCAACCATAACTGCTCGATACTCAGCCTGCCCGATATGCAAGTGGAACACTTTGCCCTGTCTAACAAACAACCGATAAAAGTCTGGAACTGGGCCATGCTATTTCAGGATTAAATATTCTGTGTATAAGTATAGGTAGCAATGTAAGTTACATCACCATCATCCAAATTAGTTATCGTGGCATTAATTACTGCAATTGTTTCTAATTCTTCACCAATGGTCACAGTCACTGAATTAATAACAATATCACCCACCGATCCATAAAAAGTAGAAAATGTATCTTCAACAATTTGAGTATTTCCTGGACTTGGTACAGAAGAAACGGGCAAATTAATCGATAATGTCAGAACATCAGAAACAGCATCATCAACTGTAACTTCCAATGTCAGTGTATAAGCACCTATTTCAGCAACACTATCTCCACCAATATTAAAATCAGCAACATCAATATTAGTTTCAAATAATGGCATATTGACACCTACCACGGAAATACCAATGTTTGGCAAAAGAGTCACTGACAACGCATCTAGAAGAGCATCAAAGCTTGTGCTATTAGTTAGAAATGTAGTCGAAAAAAAATCATATGTTAATGGATCTAAACTAAAAGCAGTATACTGTGTGCTCAGATTTGCATTTATTACAGCTTGTGCATTTTTAATATTAGTATCAGCAATATTAACAAAAGAACTTACCCAGCTATTGTACAAAATACTTAAATCAGCCTCACCATTGGCCATATACACAGCCAAATTTGTTAGTGGCGTAATATTTGCCGTTACATTTGCCTTCGATGCATAAGAAAACAAATCAACATCAACCCCATTGCTATCCACAGATTTCAGCATAAATGGTGCAGTCATTCCTCGAACATCAAACCTAAAAAAACCGTCTGCATTAATAGGCTTACTAATCTCCGTTCCCGTCGCATCAATAATAAATACCGTACCTTGCGTGGCCTCACCCGTAGCTGCCACACCAACAATATCCTCAGGATCTCCATCTGTATCGCTACACGAAATTACTGCAAAAACAAGCAGTACAGTAGTCAATCCTTTTAAATACGACCTGCTTGAAACAAAACCGAATAAATTAATCACCCTTTATCTCCAATAAATAACACAAATCATCATCTATAAAATCTGAATGCGCAGATAATACACTAAGAATAGAATTTCAGGAATGCACTTCTATTTTGATCAATAAAATTCAAATAGTTATCGCTCTCTGCCATTAAAAAAAGGAAATCCTCTTGAACTTCTAAATAAATTAGAAACTCAACGATGTTTAAATAATTTATCTATTTCCACTTTGCAGTTTAATAAAAAGAATCTCAGCCGGATGCCACAACCGCATCCGTGGCCCCCACAGGCCGGCACCTCGACTGATAACAAGGCTCATGCCGTCAATCTCATGACGGCCTACCAGATAAGGATAAAACTGCTGTACCAGATAGCCGAAAGGCCAGATCTGGCCACCATGGGTGTGCCCGGACAGCATCAGGTCGGCACCCGCCTCTGCCGCCTGCTGAACCTGTAGCGGCGAATGCGAAAATAACACGGTGGCACCTTCAGGCAGACCGGTGAGTACAGGCGTCATAAAATCCTGCTTTTGCCCGTTTCTGAAATGCATGGTCAGGTCTTCTACCCCTGCCAGAATCAGGCCGGGGCGTATCTGCAACCAGCGGTCACGCAACCACTGAATACCTGCACGCTCCGTCAATGCAATGGCTGAAAGCGTGTCACTGAAATGCTCATGATTACCGGTTACAGCATAAACGCCAAGCGGTGCTTTGAGCTCCGACAATACCGGCAGCAACGCGGGGTCCGGCTCACCGTGGCCTTCAAAATTATCACCCAGCAACACAATGATATCCGGACTTAATTCCTTAACCTGTGCCAGCCGCTCTGCCAGCCAGTCAGGCCCGAGTTGTGAACCGAGATGCAGGTCCGACAGGGCAACAATAGTCGTACCATCCAGTTCCTGCGGCAGCTCGGACAGCATGACATCATGCCGAATAACGATTGGCGGCCTCAATCCCTGCACCATGGCTAGCACGGCCAAAACAGCGGCAAGCAGCAGGCCGGTGCCACGAAACCGTGCCAGATAAGGCTGCAACCAAAAACCAAAACCCGTCAGCATATCCACTGTCAGCATCACGCTAGCCGCGATAAACAGAATGCCGAGCCAGTCCATCGCCAGTCGCTCCAGCACACTGGCAAATACGGCCTGGCTTTCATGGCCAAGCACACTACCCGCAAGAAAAAGAACCCAAATCGACAGCGCCACTAGCCAGATGCGTTTACGCCGGCCGGCAACACTGAACCACGGCAGTGAAGCAATCCGCCAGAACAGATAACCATGCATCAGGCTGACGATAAGCAGGAGGATAGTTATAAACACACAGCTACCTGCGGTAATTCATTTTCAATAAAACACAGCAAGCCATATCGTTTCCGTATCTGGGTCAGTCCAGTCAACCTTATGCTTTTTATGGGCCGGTATATTGATGTAACTTCCTTCATCAAGTTTCACCGGTTCATCATCTTCGAAAGAAATTACTGCGCCGCCTTTTACAACAATTACCCATTCATTTTGGCCTTGATCATACCAACCAGATTCAGGCGACGCATGTCCTCTGGATATTATTCGCTCAATTCGGATATTTTCACTTTTAACAATAGTATCGAAAATCTCCTTATCTATGCTTTCTGGGATTGAGTCGAATATATTATTCATAGGCACAGTTTAATCTGAAATTTTTACTTCCATCCCTACTTCCAGCTCTCCTTCACCATCGGCGACCACGTTCTGACCAAAAAATATTTTGTTATCACGTTTACGGTAGGAGGCCAAAGTCTTTACTGGTTCCTTGCGACGCTCTGCGCTATCAATATCAACATTAGGAACAATGCAGCGGCTGCAGGGCTTGACAATGCGCAGGCTGATATCACCGACCTGTAACTGCTTCCAGTTATCTTCAGCAAAGGCTTCACACCCACTGACGACAATATTTGGTCGAAAACGTGCCATCGGGACGTCTTCATCCATGCGGGAATTCAGGTCATCCAGCGATGCCTGAGAAGTTAATAAAATGGGAAAGCCATCGCTGAACGCGGTCTGATCATTTGGTTGCGCGTAGTCCTGATCAACTATACGAGTTTCACCATCAGGAAAATAAACTAGTCGGCACTCTATTTTTAAAAACTCACTGAGCCAGCTGGCAACTTCATCACCGCCGTCACAGGCGTTGCATTCATCGTTCCAGACTTTGACTTTACGGCTTACCCTGCCGTCAGGAATACTGACTTTTATTTCTGGCATAGCCTCGGTTGTAAGCATCAATCCCCGCGCCGTTAGTTCAGGCTGGATCAAACATAGTCGTACAACCTTGCGCTGGGTGATCATGACACCATCAGCATCAACCACCATCCAGCGGCGGTCGTATTTCAGGCCGCCCATATCCATCGCTGATTTTTTTAGCGACACCTGCCGCATGGACTTGACCGGATAGATAGCCAGTTCACTGATAATTAACTTAGACATTATTTATCTCTCCTTATGAACTGTTAATAGAGTTTTTAGTGTCTTCTATTGTGCAGCGCTCATGCTCTCATTGCCAAGGCCCTGACTACGCAGGTATTCTTCATAATCACCATCAAAGTTTACAATGCCCGTTGGTGTAAGTTCGATAACGCGGGTTGCCAGCGACGACACAAACTCACGGTCATGGCTGACGAAGAACAGCGTGCCTTCATAGTTTTCCAGCGCGAGGTTGAGTGACTCGATTGATTCCATATCAAGATGATTGGTCGGCTCATCCATCAGGATAATATTCGGTTTTTGCATCATGATCTTACCGAACAGCATGCGCCCCTGCTCACCACCGGAAATAATCTTGACCGATTTGGCAATGTCATCCTGCGAGAACAACAGGCGACCCAGGAAGCCGCGTACCACCTGCTCGTCATCACCCGGTTGTTTCCACTGGCTCATCCAGTCGAACAGGGTCATGTCTTTTTCAAAGTCGGCGGCGTGGTCCTGTGCATAGTAACCCAGTGTTGAATTCTCTGACCATTTGACCTCACCGGCATCAGTCTCGAGGTCACCAACCAGGCTGCGAAGCAAGGTGGTTTTACCGATACCGTTCGGGCCAATGATGGCAACACGCTCACCCACCTCAATCATCAGGTCGAGGTTTTCAAACAGCGGCGCTTCGTTATCGTAGTGTTTTTTCAGGCCTTCAACTTCGAGCGCCAGGCGGAACAGTTTCTTTTCCTGCTCGAAGCGGATGTAAGGATTAACACGGCTCGATGGCTTGATTTCGGTCAGCTCGATTTTGTCGATCTGCTTGGCGCGTGAGGTTGCCTGCTTGGCCTTGGAGGCATTCGCCGAGAAGCGGCTGACGAATTGCTGTAGCTCGGCAATCTTGGCTTTCTTCTTGGCGTTGTCGGCGTACATTCTCTCGCGCGCCTGGGTCGCAGCAATCATGTATTCATCGTAGTTGCCGGGGAACAGGCGCAGTTCGCCGTAATCCAGGTCAGCCATGTGGGTACAGACGCTGTTCAAAAAATGGCGGTCATGCGAGATGATAATCATCGTGCTCTTGC
>JAPHSZ010000090.1 GCA_026196545.1 Gammaproteobacteria bacterium | reverse complement strand
TGTAAGATAACCTGAGTTTTTAGTTTTGGTTTCTGGCGTTGAATACCAATAATGAAAACAAAAAATGAACAGAGATAAAAAATTGAGCTGCTAAGAAATAATAGAGGTTCAAATTGTTTCGCAGGTATCAGTAAACCAATCCAGCCGTTCAGGTAAATGGCGATAAAAAAAAGTGCCAGTGTACCTCTAAAATAGTTAAACAGGCGCAGTCGATCCCAGCCGGCGTCCGGGTATAGGTTGTTTTGTGTGTGTGAAATAAAAGAATTCATTATGCAGTTAGTGTCTGACCTGCAAGTTCTGCTGATGTTTTCTTTGATTTGATAGGCTCATTTTTGGATTGAGCATGCGTCTGATCAGAAGAAAAACCATAACAAGGACAGCAAAAATAATTAGACCACGGAACATTTTATTTTTTGGCAATATTAGATAAATGTGGGGGTATTCAGGGATGTATAGCAGTAAATCCCCATTTCTTCTGTAACTCTCTGATAAAATTCCGGTTTAATCGAAAAGTTGCTTCAATATCATAAGCTCAATAGCAGCTGTCTGGGGTAGGTAGATGAAAAAAGCAGTCAGGGTTGCCATGGTACAGGATAATTTCCTGGTCGGCGATATCAGGGGAAATGCCGACAGGATCATCAAGCGGTCGCTGCTCGCCAGAAAACAGGGGGCGGACCTGGTGATGTTTCCCGAGCTGGCGCTGGTTGGTTATCCGCCGGAAGACCTGCTCTATCGCCCCGGCTTTATCGCACAGGTCGAGGCCGAGCTGGCACGTATTCAGTCGCAGACCAGGGAGGTCGATGTGCTGCTTGGGCTGCCCGAATATGTAGATCAGAGGCGCTATAACTCGGCAGTCTGGTTGCGTGCTGGCGAGCGTATCGCCACCTATAATAAGCAGGCCCTGCCCAATTATTCGGTGTTTGATGAGGCGCGTTACTTTACCGCTGGTTCGCAGAGTACGGTGGTGGAATTTGGCGGGGTGAAATTTGGCATCGCCATCTGTGAGGATGTCTGGGAAAAACAGCCTCTGGCAAATGCCAGGGCAGCCGGGGCGGAAGTCATGCTGGTGCTCAATGCCTCGCCCTACCACGTCGGCAAGTATGAAGAGCGTCTGGATGTGCTGGCGCAGCGTGGTCAGGAAAATCGCCTGCCGATACTGTATCTGAACATGGTTGGCGGTCAGGACGAGCTGGTGTTCGATGGTGAATCACTGGTGGTCGATAACGAAGGCAAACCGGTCTCACGGTCACCGGCCTTTGAGACCTTTATCGACTATGTTGATGTCACTGCCACGCAGGTAATGTCGGTTGAAAAGCGTGACGTGGTTCCGTTACAGGAAGATGAGGCAATCTATAAGGCGCTGGTTCTGGGGGTGCGGGACTATGTTTACAAAAATGGTTTTATCGGTGTCGTCATTGGCCTGTCTGGCGGTGTTGATTCGGCGCTGACGCTGGCAATTGCGGCCGATGCGCTCGGTGCTGATCACGTGCAAACGGTGATGATGCCTTCAAAATACACCGCTGATATGAGCCTTGACGATGCCAAAGCTGAGGCGGAAATACTGGGAGTGCAGTACGATATTATTCCGATCGAGACAGTATTTGAGGAATTTCTCGGCCTGCTCGGAGGGGTTTTCGCTGGCAAAGAACCCGATGCCACCGAGGAGAATATCCAGGCGCGCTGTCGTGGCGTGATCCTGATGGCGATCTCCAACAAGACCGGCCGCATGCTGCTGACCACCGGCAACAAGAGCGAAACTGCGGTCGGTTACACCACGCTGTATGGTGATATGTCCGGTGGTTTTGCACCCTTGAAGGACGTTAGTAAAACCCGTGTTTACCGCTTATGCCGTTATCGCAATAGTCTGAGCCATGTGATTCCCGAGCGAGTGCTGACCCGGCCGCCTTCTGCGGAGTTGCGCGAAGACCAGTGTGACCAGGATTTTCTGCCGGATTACGACGTGCTTGATCGTATTCTGGAGCTGTCGGTGGAAAAGGATATGCCGATGAAAGATATTATTGCGATGGGTTTTGAGCCTTCTGTTGTGAAGCAGGTCACCAGCATGGTGCAGCACAACGAATACAAGCGACGCCAGGCCGCTCCGGGTGTGCGCATAACCCGACGCGCCTTTGGTCGTGACCGGCGTTATCCGGTGACTTCAGGGTACCGCCGTAGTTGATCAACTCGGGTTGCTGGCAATCGTGGGTGGTGCGCCCAGTTCGTCATCGGGTGATGGTGCCTGTCTGTCATAACCTGGTTTGCTCAGGCTGAGTACGCGCTCGGCATCGGTAGCCAGGTCATCAAGCCCCAGATTCCTGTAACCTTCAATCATGATCTCCAGCGCACGGTGGCTCCAGATTGAGTCCTGGTATTGTTCGATTACAGCCTTGGCACGATTGATCGCAGATAGCCAGGTTTCACGCTCAATATAAAATTCGGCAATTTCAATTTCTTTCTGCGCCATTTTATTGCGCAGGAAAATCATTCGCTGGTGTGCATCGCCGGCATAATGGCTGTCGGGGTACAGGCGTACCAGCATGGAAAAGTCGTTATAGGCCTGCTGTATTATCGAGGCATCGTGGCGGGCATGATCCCGGGGATACCAGTCATCCAGAAAACTGCCACCACGGTTAAAATTAACCAGTCCCTTCAGGTAATAGGCGTAATCGATGTGCGGGTCTCTGGGATGCAGCCGCATAAAACGATTCACCGCGCTGATGGCTGATTCGGGCTCTTCAAATTTGTAATAGGCATAGGCCACATCCAGCTGTGCCTGTTTGGCATAGGGGTTAAAAGGGAAACGAGCTTCCAGTGTTTCGAGGTTCTTGATAGCCGTCTGGAATTCACCAGAATCTAGAGATGATCTGGCTTCATCATAGAAGTCCTCGGCTGTCCATTCGGCGGTGGGGTCGGTTTCCATGGTGCTACAGGCGGATAAAAAAGCAGTTAACAACAGGTAGAGAGGGAGGGTGAAACGGGCTTTGGTGTATTTATACATATCTTAATTGTGCAATATTATCAGTCGGTTGATGCGTTATCCGTTAGAATGGTGCATTATAACTAAGTTCCTTGCAGTACAGTAGATTTCTCTCCAAATGCCTGAAATTCAAACAACAATGAGCATTCCCGAAGCGCTCTCCGGTCAGCGGCTGGACGTGGTGCTCGCAGAGCTAATGCCCGATTATTCCCGCAGCCGCCTGAAACAGTGGTTGCTGGATGGGCAGATCCTGCTCGATGGCCAGCAGGTAAAACCCAAAACCAGGGTACACAGCGATCAGCAGCTGACCCTGGATGTCCATGCCGCCGATGTTGATGACGAGTGCCTGCCCGAAGATATCCCGCTGAATATTGTTTATGAAGATGAGTCGCTGATTGTGGTCAACAAACCCGCTGGTCTGGTGGTACACCCGGCGGCGGGGCATCGGCAGGGCACTTTGCAGAATGCGTTGCTGTTTTTTGACAGGGCGTTGGCCGAAGTGCCGCGCGCCGGTATCGTGCATCGTCTCGACAAGGATACCAGCGGCCTGATGGTGGTGGCACGCACGCTGGCCGCACACAAATACCTGGTCGACCAGATCCAGCAGCGTGATGTGCACCGTGAATACCAGACGCTGGTGCACGGCGTGATGACCGGCGGTGGTACCGTCGATGAGCCGATCGG
>JAPHSZ010000055.1 GCA_026196545.1 Gammaproteobacteria bacterium | reverse complement strand
TGGTAAAAAAAATAAGCTCAATGTCTCGGTCGATGTCGAACGGATCTAGTCACTGTATTTTGTTCAGCTAACGCTTTATTCATTCTGTATGTCGGTAATAGTGTAAAATCGCTGCGGGAGTTGGCCAGGCAATCGCGCCAGACAGTCTTGGATTGTCTGGGGAGGAAAGTCCGGGCTCCATAGGACAGAGTGCCAGGTAACGCCTGGGGGGCGTGAGCCTACGGCTAGTGCCACAGAAAATATACCGCCTGCCGATTCGTCGACAGGTAAGGGTGAAATGGTGCGGTAAGAGCGCACCGCGTGTCTGGTAACAGGCACGGCAGGGTAAACCCCACTCGGAGCAAGACCAAATAGGGGAACATAATGCGTGGTCCGCGCTGTTCCCGGGTAGGTTGCTTGAGGTATGCGGCGACGTATGACCCAGATGAATGATTGCCCCGGCTCTTTTTGAGCTACGACAGAACCCGGCTTATCGGCCAACTCCCACTTATCTTTAATTTTTTTCTAGGGCGCTCATTTCTGGGTGTGACTTAAAGTAAATTCTAGCTTTGAATGCCAAGCTAATGATTTAAAAAAGTCTATTTTTTTTCTCAAAAATCATTTTTCTAAAATCACGCTAAGTTCTTGTCGGATAAGGCATTTTCCCCTGTTTTTAAGCCCTAAATTTGCTTGACATGACCCTTGTTTAGTTCATATAGTGTCGCTATGTGGGTAAATGTGGGTAAAAGTGGGAAGTGATAATAAATGAGTTTTCGGGGAATCAACAATGTTGCGCTGGATACGAAGGGTCGAATGGCCGTGCCTTCGCGTTATCGTGAGCGTGTGCTTGAGGCCTGTGGTGGTCGCCTGGTTGTTACGGTTGATCCAGATTCATGCCTGCTGGTTTACCCTTTGCCCGAATGGGAAACGATTGAAAGCAAGCTGATTAAGCTACCGAGTTTGAACAGGCAGGCAAGATCGATACAGCGTTTGCTGATTGGCCATGCCACTGAATGTGAGATGGATGGCCAGGGGCGAATCCTGTTGCCAGCCCTGTTGCGCGAATATGCCGGCCTGGGTAAGAAAATTGTCATGATCGGCCAGGGTAAGAAATTTGAAATCTGGGACGAAGAGGCCTGGAACGATGGCCAGAAGGCCCTGTTGGAAAGTGTGCAGGATGATGAGGGCGAGCTTCCGGTTGCGCTGGAAGAATTGTCGCTTTAACTAGAATGGAATCGGGTTTTAGTCATCAGGCGGTGCTTCTTAATGAGGTACTAGAGGCGCTTAATGTCAGGCATGACGGTGTTTATGTTGATGCGACGTTTGGCCGGGGTGGGCATAGTCGTGCGATATTGAATAATTTGGATCGAGCTGGCCGTTTGATTGCCTTCGATCAGGATCCAGAGGCGATAGCCCACGGGCGCAGCCTGTTTGCGGATGATCCGCGTATTGAATTTGAGCATTGCAACTTCAGTGAGATGGAGCCTGTGATTGTGGAACGTGGATTGAAAAATCATATTGATGGGGTGTTGATGGATCTGGGTGTGTCATCGCCGCAGCTTGATGATGCCGAGCGTGGTTTCAGTTTTCTGAAATCAGGGCCGCTGGATATGCGCATGAACACCGAGCAGGGTGAGTCTGCAGCGCAATGGCTGGCACGGGTTGAGCCGCGTGATTTGATTCTGGTGCTGAAGCGTTACGGTGAAGAGAAATTTGCCAAGCGTATTGCCACCGCCATCGTTGAGGCCAGGCAGCAACAGGCGATTGAAGATACCACGGTGCTGGCACAGATAATTTCAGATGCGATTCCGGTGAAGGAGAAGCACAAGCACCCGGCGACACGTAGCTTTCAGGCGATTCGTATGTACATCAACCAGGAGTTGCAATCGGTAGAAAAAGGCCTGGAAGCGGCCGCTTCGATATTGGCCGTGGGTGGGCGTCTGGCCGTGATCAGTTTTCATTCACTGGAAGACCGGATGGTGAAGCGTTTTATGCGTGATAAATCCAGCCGGCCAAAATTACCGCCGGGTTTGCCAATCATGGACAAAGATGAGCAGCCGCCGTTTCGGCTGGTAGGCAAATCCTGGGTGGCAGGTGAGCAGGAGCTGGCCGCCAACCCAAGAGCCAGAAGTGCACGTTTGCGAATGCTGGAGCGAGTTCGATGACTGGGCAGCAAAGAGTTTTATTGATTACCGCGCTGCTATTTATGGCGGTGTTGAGTTCGGCGATTATGACGGTTTATAGCAAGCACCAAAGTAGAAAGCTGTTTGTTGAGTTGCAGGAGCTTAAGCATCAGGTTGATGCATTGAATACAGAGTGGGGGCAGTTGCAGCTGGAGCAGAGTGCCTGGTCTGGTCATGGTCGTATCGAACAGGTGGCGCGTGAGCGTTTATCTATGGTGATGCCGAGTGCGGAGGAAGTGGTCTTTATAAAGCCATGATGATCAATAACGCAAAAGTTGCTGGAAAACCACTGATGCCCTGGCGTCGGATTTTGCTGCTCGTTATTTTTTTAGTGTCCGTGGCAGTGCTGCTGGGCCGTGCCCTGGATATGCAGATTTTGCACAGTGAATTTTTTGAGCGTCAGGGTGATGCCCGGCAGTTAAGGGTTGTTTCGATCCCGGCTTATCGAGGCCAGATAGTGGATAGAAATGGTGAGCCATTCGCGGTGAGCACACCGGTGAGCAGTATCTGGATCAATCCCGGTGAAGCTGTGTCGGCATTGCATAAAATACCTGAGCTGGCGCGGACATTGTCGATGGATGCAAAGGCCCTGCAGAAAAAAA
This sequence comes from Gammaproteobacteria bacterium, assembly GCA_026196545.1. Taxonomy (GTDB): domain Bacteria; phylum Pseudomonadota; class Gammaproteobacteria; order SZUA-229; family SZUA-229; genus LH-M37. The sequence continues at coordinate 1,040 of JAPHSZ010000055.1, read as the reverse complement.
TTAAGGCCAACCAGTCACGTGAGTTTATGTATCTAAAACGTCATGCCTCGCCTGAGATGGCAGAAAAAGCCATGGCCTTGAATGTGCCGGGCCTGGCCTTGCAGGATGAGTACCGTCGTTATTATCCGGCAGGCGAAGTCGCTGCGCACGTGATTGGTTTTGCAAATATTGATGATAATGGCCAGGAAGGTATAGAGCTGGCCTTCAATGACTGGTTAAAGGGAGAGGAAGGCAAAAAAAGAGTAATTCGCGATCGGTTGGGTCGTGCGATTGATGATGTTGAGCATATCCGTTCTGTAGAGCCGGGTAAGCAGGTTGTTCTGAGTCTTGATCGACGCCTGCAGTATCTGACTTATCGAACCCTGAAAGCGGCAGTGATCAAGCACAATGCAATTGCCGGTTCGGCCGTGGTGCTGGATGTGAAAACAGGCGAAGTGCTGGCGATGGTCAATCAGCCTTCTTTTAATGTGAATGACCGCAGCCAGCTACGCCCCGAGGCAACACGCAATCGTTCGGTGACCGATGTATTTGAGCCGGGCTCAACAATGAAGCCTTTAACCATGGCGGCGGCGCTGGATAGTGGTCTGTGGAATCCTGCTGCAAAAATAAATACCGCGCCGGGTTACATGAAAGTGCAGGGCAATATGATTCGTGACCACCGTAATTATGGTGAGCTTGATGTCAGTGGTGTGATTGCAAAATCCAGCAATGTGGGCATTAGCAAAATGGTTCTGGCGATGGATGCCGAAGAGCAGTGGAATATGTATCAGAAGCTGGGCCTGGGTGCCGGCACCGGTAGCGGCTTTCCCGGCGAGGTGAGCGGTAGCCTGTCTATAGATGCGCTGGATAGTGATTTTGCCAGGGCGACGATGGCATTTGGTTATGGGGTTTCGGTAACGCCGATGCAGCTGGCACGCGCTTACACGGCGCTGGCGGCCGATGGCGTGCTCAAGCCGGTTAGTTTTTTACATCAGGAAAATGCAGTTGAAGGTGAGCGTGTGATGAGTGCTCAGACCGCGCAGGCGGTGCGCAAAATGATG
>JAPHSZ010000119.1 GCA_026196545.1 Gammaproteobacteria bacterium | reverse complement strand
CCGAATCATTCGAGACTGCATTAAACCTGGCTGATGATATTGCCACCATCTCTTTCATGGACGATGATGACAAAACCGACTTGGTATTCTCTGCCCGTTTCTCCTGTCCCAGCTGCGGTTACAGTTTGCAGGAACTGGAACCTCGTCTATTCTCATTCAATAACCCAGCAGGTGCCTGCCCCGAGTGTGATGGTCTGGGCAACAATCAGTTCTTTGATGCCGACCGGGTGGTCTGCAATCCTCACCTGAGCCTGGCCGGTGGTGCCATCAGGGGATGGGATCGACGCAACGCTTATTACTTCAGCATTATCCAGTCACTATCCGCCCATTATGGCTTTGATATTGAAATCCCGTATGAAGAGCTCGACGATGAATTCAAGAACATCCTGCTGTACGGCAGCAGCAAGGAAAAAATAGAATTTCATTACCCCGGTCACCGCGGCCGTCGCGGCAAGAAACGCACGCACGTATTTGAAGGTGTGCTGCACAATATGGAACGTCGCTACCGTGAAACCGACTCCAATGTAGTGCGTGAAGAGCTGGCCAAATACATGTCACAGCAGGCCTGCCCGGTCTGTAAAGGCAGCCGCCTCAATGAAGCCGCGCGCCATGTTTTTATTCAGGATCACACGCTGGCACAGATCACCGCCATGCCCATACTTATTGCGCATGACTTCTTTGAGAATTTAAACCTGTCCGGCAAACGTGGTGAAATTGCAGACAAGATAAATACTGAAATATCATCACGACTAAAATTTCTGGTCAATGTTGGGCTGGATTATCTGACACTGGACAGAAGCTCAGATACCCTATCCGGCGGTGAGTCACAACGCATACGTCTCGCCAGCCAGATTGGTGCCGGACTAGTTGGTGTGATGTATATTCTCGACGAACCTTCGATTGGTTTACATCAAAGAGACAATGACCGTCTGCTCGGCACACTCACTCACCTGCGAGACATTGGTAATACCGTGATTGTCGTCGAACATGATGAAGATGCCATCCGCAGTGCAGACCATATTATCGACATTGGCCCCGGTGCGGGTGTACATGGTGGTGAGGTCATTGCCGAAGGCACATATCAGGATATTATCAATACACCGGCATCAATTACTGGACAGTTCCTCTCGGGCATCAGGCAAATTAAAATTCCTGAACACCGCACCCCTAGAGCTGATAGATCGTTTTTGATAAAAGGGGCAAGTGGCAACAATCTGCAACATGTCGATCTTGAAATACCCGTCGGGCTTTTATGCTGTATTACCGGTGTCTCTGGCTCGGGCAAATCAACCTTAATCAACGATACCCTGTACGCCATTCTGGCCAGGGAGATTAACCGAAACTCGATGTCGGTGGCACCACACGTTGCACACAGTGGCATTGAGCATTTTGATAAAGTTGTAGAGATCGACCAGGCCCCTATTGGAAGGACACCACGCTCAAACCCGGCCACCTACACTGGCCTGTTTACACCGATGCGGGAGCTATTTTCTGGCACCCAGGAAGCGCGTTCACGCGGTTACAAACCCGGGCGCTTCAGCTTTAATGTCAAAGGTGGTCGCTGTGAGGCCTGCTCTGGTGATGGGGTGATCAAGGTAGAAATGCATTTCCTGCCCGATGTTTACGTCACCTGTGATGTCTGCAAAGGCCATCGCTACAATCGGGAAACGCTGGAAATAAAATATAAGGGAAAAAATATTCACGAAGTGCTGGAGATGACCGTTGAAGACGCCCTGTTGTTCTTTGATGCCATCCCAGTTATTAAACGCAAACTGCAGACCTTGATGGACGTGGGCCTGTCGTACATTACGCTGGGACAACGCGCCACGACGCTATCAGGTGGTGAAGCTCAACGAATCAAGTTATCCAAGGAACTTTCAAAACGTGACACCGGCCAGACCATTTATATACTCGACGAACCAACCACCGGCTTACACTTTCATGACGTTCAGCAATTACTGGAAGTCTTATTACGACTCAGAGACCATGGCAATACCGTCGTCATTATTGAACACAATCTCGATATTATAAAAATGGCCGACTGGATAGTCGATCTCGGGCCTGAGGGCGGCTATAAAGGTGGGACCATTATTGCTGAGGGCACGCCTGAACAGGTCGCAGAAACACCCGGCTCATTCACTGGCCAGTATCTCAAACAAATACTTGAGAGTTGACTGCCTATTACAGTCACAAAAAAACCGGCCAGAGCCGGTTTTTTTACAATAAGTTTAAAAGATAAACTTATTCAGCAACTTCTTCTGCTACTGCTTCTACAGGGCGGTCAACCAGCTCGATATAAGCCATTGGCGCTACATCACCTGTACGGAAGCCACATTTCATAATGCGGGTGTAACCACCTGGACGCTCTTTATAACGAGGACCCAGTTCAGTGAACAACTTGCCTACAGTTGCTTTATCACGCAGACGCGAGAAAGCCAGACGACGGTTTGCAACTGAATCAGTTTTAGCCATGGTGATCAACGGCTCTGCAATACGGCGCAGTTCTTTTGCCTTGGGCAAAGTTGTTTTGATAATTCCATGATCGAACAGAGAATTAGCCATATTGCTGAACATCGCCTTGCGATGACTGCTATTTCTATTAAGTTGACGACCTGATTTACGATGACGCATTTTAATAAACCTATATATTGTTTAGCTGGCTTCTTTGTCACGGATAGAGGCAGGTGGCCAGTTATCCAGCTGAAGACCCAGTGACAGACCATGCGATGCAAGGACATCTTTAATTTCTGTCAACGATTTCTTACCCAGGTTTGGTGTTCTCAGCAGCTCAACTTCAGTACGCTGAATAAGATCACCAATGTAGTAAATATTTTCTGCTTTCAGGCAGTTGGCAGAACGAACCGTCAATTCAAGCTCGTCTACTGGACGCAACAGAATTGGATCGATATCTGCTTCTTCATCAATCTCTTCTTCATCTTCCATGCTCTTGAGGTTAACGAAGGATGAAAGCTGATCCTGCAAAATGGTTGCCGCAGTACGAATAGCCTCTTCAGGGTCAACCGTACCATTAGTTTGCAGGTCAATGATCAACTTATCCAGATTCGTGCTCTGTGCCACACGTGCGCTTTCAACATTGTATGAAACACGACGGATTGGGCTAAATGAAGCGTCAAGACGCAATACACCAATGGCAGAAGATTCTGACGACTCATTTATCATGGCTGTTGATGGTTTATACCCACGACCCTTGGCTACTTTCAAAGTAACGTTAAGTT